>JBIITO010000020.1:0-25243 GCA_044340465.1 Crocinitomicaceae bacterium
TTATTTCATGAAGTGGCTAAAGGTCATCATCGACGACAAAAACCGAATGGAACCAATTATTATGAACAGCGAGTTAGATTGGACGATTGTTCGATGCCCAAACATTGTCGACAAAACCCCTAAAGATAATATCCACGCAACATTGGATGGTAAAGGTTTGAAATTAGCTGTCACCTTGGGCGATATGGCTGAGTTCATCATACATCAATTAACGGATAATGCTTATTCCAGACAGGCTCCTTCCATAAGTAATTGAAATGAAATCATATTTATTTCTCACTACAATTCTATTCATCAGCATGTCAACTAAAGCACAAACAACTTTCATTCAAACGAATATTGGCAAGATCGCCATTTATAAAACAGAACACACAAGCGATAAACTTCCTGTCATCTTACTTCATGGCGTTTATTTTGATCATCATTTGTGGGACGAACAGGTAAAACACATTAATGACCGAACGGTTATCACGATTGACATGCCACTGCATGGGGTAAGTCGTGAGATTGCAAAACTGGATTGGACGTTGAAGGATTGTGCCGATATGCTCATAGAGATATTGAATAGTTTACAAATCTCGAAAGTTATTGGAGTAGGTCATTCATGGGGAAGTATGACGATTCTCAGAGCAGCAAATAAACATTCTGAAAGGTTCGCAGGAATTGGTTTATGCAATATGCCGTTTGAAGCCGCCTCTCCGAAACAAAAAAGGATGTTCAAACTTCAACATACGTTGTTGTTTTTTCGAAAATTCTACACAAAGCAAGCCGCTAAATCGCTGTTTGGAAAATCGTCTTTGAAGCTAAATCCCCAATTGCATGACCAGCTTCAACGTCCGATGAACATACTTACAATAGAAGACATAAAGCAAATAGACAAGAAAGTCATTTTAGATGCAGAAGACGCAACGACCATGATTCTCAATTTAAAGGTAAAAGCAATTGCACTTAAAGGAAAAGAAGATTATGTTCCAACACCACCAAAAATTCAAACCATACTTGTTGATGGTGGACACATTAGTCCTTTGGAAGAACCAGAAGAAGTATTAAATTTGGTTAACAAACTTTTTTGAAGTTAAACAATGACCAAATTCACTGACTTCCTTAAAAGCGCCTTACAAGAATCTTTATTCAATTTAACTTTGTATGCTGTTTTCGGAATCGCCGTTTTTTGGTTGGTTTGGAAAGGACTGAAGAACGTTTGGCGCTGGCGAAGAATTCAACCCAAGAATGAGCAACGAAAACATTTTTTCAGTCATGACATTTTATTTTCTTTCGGTTCTATTCTACTCGCCGGTTTTCTGACAGCGTTGATCACACTCCTCGATCAATTAGGCTATATGAAATTGTATTGGGATATCAAGGCCTACGGAACGACTTGGGGTATTTTACAATTGTTTTTTCTTCTCTTTTTCTACGACGCTTATTTTTATTGGTCGCACCGATTCATGCATCATCCTAAAATATATCGATGGGTGCATAAAACGCATCACAAAAGCACGGATCCTTCTCCCTTGACCATTTTTGCCTTTCATCCGTTGGAAAACTTAATTGAATTTCTACCGTTTCTCGTTTTGCCTATGATCGTTCCGATATTCTGGCCCATGCTCTTTTTGTGGCAAACACTGGATCTGTTCAATAATTTATTTGCTCATATGGGATACGAAATTTACCCTAAAAACTGGATTCGTTTGCCCATTTTGAAATATAAAACTGCCTCCATGCATCACAACTTGCACCATGAAAAATTCAATGGAAATTATGGTCTGTATTTTACCTTTTGGGATAAATGGATGAAAACTGAATTTAAAGATTATTCGGAACGATTTGATGCCGTATATCAGTCTAAAACATTAAAGTAAAGTTTACTGTAATATATTTCAATTGTTCTCCTCACGAATGCAAGTCAAGATCCATTATGAATTTTCAGGAATTGTTTGGCAACACTCCGCATCCGGGGGTTGGTTTTTTGTTTCATTGCCCATCGAATTGGCTGCTGAAATTCGTCAACATACCAAAGGGTACGAAGAAGGGTGGGGAAGAATGAAAGCAACAGCAAAGGTAGGAGCTACTACCTGGGGTACCGCTATTTGGTTTGATACTAAACTGGGAACGTATTTACTTCCGATAAAATCGGAGATTCGTAGAAAGGAACGAATTAAAACTAAAAGCAATATATCTGTGCAATTATCAATTTAGCTCGTTAAGAGCTTGAATTGTTTACCCAATTTTGCTTAACGAGGGTTGATTATAGTTGATGAAATAACAAATATTTATTTTTACCAGTATTAGATGTTTGTCAGCTTATATGTTTGGTTATGTCTCGCAATAAAACCTGGATTGAAAAATTGAATACTACGAAACCGTCACAAACGAAGCGGATTGACTTTTCATTTGCAGATATACCTGCTGGTGCCATGATGTTTATTTCAACACCAAAGATCATAGATGAATACATTCGACATATTCCCAAGGGAAAGGCAGTTTCGGTTAAAACGCTTCGCAACGATCTGGCTATTGAAAACGGTGCGGAGTACACATGTCCGCTTACCACTGGTATTTTTCTGCGTGTCGTGGCAGAGGCCAATTATGAAAAATATCTTCAATCAAATTCTTTGGCGGGGATTACGCCATTCTGGAGAGTAATTGAACCAAATTCAATCCTTGCGAAAAAGTTGTCATTCGGAACGAAATTTATAATTGAGCAACGTAAATCAGAAGATATTGATCATTAGAATGTGTAGCCTTTTTTAAATTGGAATGTTACTAGGTTGAATAAAAAAGGTCGATATTCCAATCGACCTTTGCAGCTTCAACAATATGTGAAATTTATTTCTTTTTCGAACAGCAAGCTTTTCTTTCAGAGGGTTTCGCACAAGATGATCCCGAAGCTTCCCTGTCAGTTGAGCATGATTTTTTCTTCTTTTTCTTTTTGTCGTCTTTTTTTACTTCAGTTGGATTACCATTAACCGCTGCATACGAAGTAGTTGCAATTGATCCAACGAATGCTGTGAGCGCCAGGGCAAGAATTACTTTTTTCATGAAATTTAGATTTTAGTCACTTAAATTAGGAAGATTAAGTTAATTCGCCAATTTTTGTAAGCTTGGCTTTTACAATCTCTCCGATTTTAACATTTATTTTAGAATCTAACGGCAAAAAGAGGTCTATTCGTGACCCAAATTTGATGAATCCAAATTCCTCACCGGTTTTAACTGACTGATTGATATTTAAGTAATAACAGATCCTGCGCGCTACGGCTCCTGCAATTTGTCTGAACAATACTTCTTTTCCGGAGGCATGTTCAATGACCATCGTACTACGTTCATTGTCCGTGCTACTTTTAGGATGCCATGCCACAAGGAACAATCCTGGATGATATCGTACATATTTCACCAGTCCTGAAATGGGATTGTAATTAGCGTGTACATTCAAAGGAGACATAAAGATCGAGACCTGAATCCTTCGAGCCTTGAAATATTCAGATTCTTCCACTTCTTCGATTACCACAACTTTTCCGTCGGCCGGACACATGATATCATTTTCATTATAAACGCAAGTTCTGTTTGGTACCCGGAAAAACTGAATAATGAGGTAAGCCATTGTCAATACCCCTAAAGACAATAGAGCAAACAACCAAAGCCAGCCTGTCCATTTGAACAGGAAATAATTTAGGAACTGAATTCCTGTTAGGAGAAGCAAGCCTCCTGTCATGATCAAATAGCCTTCGCGATGTAATTTCATAAATTAAAATAGACTTGAATATTCATAGATCATTGCCCAGCAATAGAAAAAGGGGATAGCGAATAATGCCGCATCAAAGCGATCAAGGATACCTCCATGTCCCGGAAGAATGGTGCCGGAGTCTTTTATGTTTAAACTTCGTTTGAATAAGGACTCCAACAGATCTCCAAAAATGGCGCAAGGTGCAATAATCGCAGCAGCAATTACCCAGAAAAGTTCGTCACCACGGTTTACAAGTGAGCCAAAGATATATCCAACAATAAGTGTCACGACGATTCCTCCAACTGTTCCTTCCCAGGTTTTTTTCGGTGAAATTCGCTCAAAAAGCTTCGTTTTACCAAATTTACGGCCGGTGAGATAAGCAAAGGTGTCATTGGTCCAGATGAGTAGGTACATCCCGACGACAAGCGGCATATAGTGGTTCTCCTTGTCCTCTCGAAGGTTCAGGTCGATCGTCAGCCAGAACGGGAGAACTATGTAAATAATACCGAAGACTAGTACAGAAATATTAACCAGCGGATGCTCACTTTTCCGCCACAATTCCTCAAGAATCAGTGTGAAAAACAAGGGGAAAATAAAGAGAATACTTATGATTGGTAGCCATTCCAGACTGAATCCAACAAGCAGCGCAAAAATGAATATTCCGATGAATATCCCAATCTCTGTACTTACCCTAACAACTTTATGCTTGTTGAATAGATTGTAGAATTCAAGAAGTCCAAGTACCATGAAAACGGAGAAAACAACTGCTTGTGCGTATGCATCCCAAAGGATGGATCCCAATACAACAATGGCAAATAATGTTCCTGTGATCGTGCGCTGAAGCAGATTGTTCATCGTATGAATTTACATTTTTACCTTGACAAATGATACATCTGTTCCGAAGTCTTAGCTTTCTTTCTCGGTTTCATTATCGGTTGACTCCGACTTAGGAGTTTCGCTATCAGTCTCTTTAGAGGTCAAAGGACTTTCAATCAGTGGTTGATTTTCTGCTTCAGGCAGTGATGCTGAAGTCTCGTTTAACAGATTCGATTCTGATTCAGAAGTTCCAGTTTCAAAGCCTATTCCTCCTTCTACTTCTCGTTCCGTTTCTTCATCCTTGTCCCAAGGACGTTTGCCAAAGATCTCAATCAAATCTTCTTTAAAGATCACCTCGTGAGTCAGTAGTTTCTCCGCGAGCAAAGTCAATTTATCTTTATTCTCTTGGAGTGTTTTTAATGCACGCTGGTACTGACTCTCCACAAGCTTACTCACTTCTTCGTCGATGACACGAGCAGTGTCTTCCGAATAAGGTTTGGTAAAGGCATCTCTTCCCTGAGAATCATAATAGGAGATATTTCCAATGCGATCATTCAAGCCGTAAATCGAAACCATTGCATACGCTTGCTTGGTTACTTTTTCAAGATCGCTTAATGCACCTGTACTGATTTTACCGAAAATTAGTTGTTCGGCTGCACGACCACCCAAAGCAGAACACATCTGATCAAGGATCTGTTCTGTTGTCGTAATGCTTCGTTCCTCTGGCAAATACCAAGCTGCACCAAGCGACTGACCACGCGGAACGATCGTTACCTTGACCAATGGGTGCGCATATTCCAATAACCAGGAGATGGTAGCATGACCGGCCTCGTGATAAGCGATTGCTTTTTTCTCATCAGTAGTGATGATTTTGTTCTTTTTCTCCAATCCGCCTACGATACGGTCAACGGCATCCAGAAAGTCTTGTTTCTGTACGAATTGTTTATCCTTTCGCGCCGCGATCAACGCTGCTTCGTTACAAAGGTTTGCTATATCAGCACCTGAGAATCCGGGTGTTTGTTTAGCAAGGAAATCAATATCGATTCCTTGCTCAAGTTTAATCGGTTTCAAATGCACCTGGAAGATTTCTTTACGCTCGTTCAGATCAGGCATATCCACATAGATCTGACGATCAAAACGACCTGCGCGCATTAAAGCGCTGTCCAGAACATCAGCGCGGTTGGTAGCGGCAAGAATGATAACTCCCGAATTAGTTCCAAATCCATCCATTTCTGTGAGGAGCTGGTTCAGTGTGTTTTCACGCTCATCGTTCGATCCGAAACTGTTATTCTTTCCTCTGGCGCGACCAATGGCATCTATCTCGTCGATAAAAATGATGGACGGTGCTTTTTCTTTCGCTTGTTTGAACAAATCGCGTACACGAGATGCCCCTACACCGACGAACATTTCTACGAAATCGGAACCAGAAAGCGAGAAGAAGGGTACTTTTGCCTCACCTGCAACGGCTTTGGCAAGTAAGGTTTTACCTGTTCCTGGAGGTCCCACCAACAAGGCTCCTTTCGGAATTTTGGCTCCGAGTTCAGTGTATTTTTTTGGGTTTTTAAGGAATTCAACGATCTCCACAATCTCTTCTTTGGCACCTTCCAAACCCGCCACATCTTTGAACGTAACATTGGTTGACTTTCCTTTTTCGTAAACCTGAGCTTTCGATTTGCCTATATTGAAGATCTGGCCGCCGCCACCTCCGCCGCCACCTGTCATGCGTCGCATTACGAACATCCAGATCACTACAAGAATAATGATTGGGAATAGGAAGCTAAAAATGCTTTCAAAGTAATTAACCTCTTCTGTGTCGATCAATTCTATGATTGGGAGAAGTGCTTGTTTTGATTTTGCTCTTTCTTTATTTTCCTCCTTGATTTCTTTGTTGATGTCTTGTCTGACATGCGTTTCGAAATTGGCTGCGTCAATGATCTTCAGTTCAAAAGTAGGATCATTGGATTTCATGTTCGTCCCCTTTGAAAGATAGGATTTGATCGACTGATATTGCTTATCATTGGAGGATAGGATGTATTTTTTTCCTTCATCTGTGACTTTAAAATCAATACGTCCTTTGTTTACCATTTTCGCGTTACGGACGAATCCGTTCAGGGCGAGGTCATCGAATGTACTTATGTAGGTTACTGTAATTCTGTTTCCTGAACTCATGAATAGCTGAAAGCCGATAATTGCGATGGCAATTGCAGCATAGATCCAATAGATGGAAAAAGGACTCTTCTTTTTATTTTGTTCTTCTGACATGTGTGTATTAATTCAAATTTGGAACATCCGTTCGTTCGGCATCAGACCAGAGGTCTTCCAGTTCATAGAATGAACGCGCATCTTTATAAAATATATGAGCCACAACATTAATATAATCCAATAGGATCCACTCACTGTTGGTCTTACCTTCAATATGCCATGGTTTTTCGCTCAATTCTTTTCTGGTGTGTCTGGTAACCGCTGTACTTATACCATCAACCTGAGTGGATGATTCACCGCTGCAGATCACAAAAAAATCGCTGACTGAATTAGAGATCTTTCGTAAGTCTAAAACAACGATATCTTTGGCTTTGTTCTCTTGCATTCCCTCTACAATCGCGTCGCACAAACGGCGGGAATCTGTATCTGTTTTTCTCTTTGGCATCAATGGATATATGTACAATGCAAAACTAACTTTTAATTTTAACTTTGGCTGTCGCACACGTGTATATGTCGTCAAAAGAAAACAATCACATCGGGCATCGAATTATTCGTCTAGACAGCGTAGACTCTACCAACAATTATGCTGCCAAGCTCCTTTTATCAGATGATCTCCCGCATGGTTCGGTAATTATGGCAGACGAGCAAACAGCTGGAAAAGGGCAGCGTGGGGCTTCTTGGCAATCAAAAGCAGGAGAGAATCTACTTTTTACTGTGGTTTTAAAACCTGTAAATCTGTTAATTAGCGAACAATTTAAACTCACTCAGTTCGCGTCGTTGTCCGTTTTGGATTTACTGACAACATATGACATAAAGGGTGCAATCAAATGGCCCAACGATATCTATGTAGATGATTTAAAGATCTGCGGTATGTTGGTAGAGAATCAAGTTTCTTCTTTGTTCATATCGAATATTCTGCTCGGGATAGGTTTGAATGTAAATCAGAATGAATTCTCTGAACTACCAGCTACAAGTTTGGTTAAGAAACTTAGTTCGAAGATTCCTATTATGGATGTGGCAATGAGTTTATGTCACTGTTTGAATAACCGATGGAAATTGATCGAAAACAGACAATTCGATGAATTGAATGATGATTATCATGAACAACTCTATCTTAGGAAGGTCCCGTCTCTTTTTTCGGATGAGCAAGGAGATTTTTCAGGTACGATCATTGACACTACAGAAACAGGTTTGCTAAATGTCTCAGGAAGAAATAATGAAATAAGGTCTTACGACCTAAAAGAGATTCGATTTGTCAGGCGAAATGCTCCTTCAATTTAGCTGACATGATATTGAAAAGCGCTGACAATGGTTTTTCGACCATCATCTTTAGAAAGACGTTCACTTCACCATTGAATTCAATGTATCCTTCTGTTTGATGTCCGAGATTATTCACATGAACAGTTAGACGAAACGGGAAAGGCGATTTTTCTCCGGAACGCAAGTATATTTTACGGGCTTCGTTACCGTCCTGAACCAACGAAATCGTAATTCCACCTTGAACTTTAAAGGAGCATTCGTCTTTCGTTGCTCTGAAATCTGAAATTTGTTCTTTCGGTAAAAGATGGATCAGATTGGAAGAGTTCTTCAGAAATGCTTCAATCTGCTCTTCAGATGCATTCACAGTTACTTTATCGCTGATCAGTTGCATTAGGCCAGTTGTTTCCAGGTTTGTGGGCTCTCTTTCCATTCACGTAAGGAAGTCATGTCCTTCTTTGAAATATAATCTTGTTTCAAGGCTTGTTCAACCAACAGATCATAATTGGTAAGTGTGGTATATGGACAGCCGACCTTTTTGAAGTTCTCATCGGCCACTTGAAATCCATAGGAGAAAATGGCTACTAATCCTTTGACATCTAAACCTCCCGCTTTCAAGGCCTCAATAGCTTTGATAGAACTTCCACCCGTGGATATTAGGTCTTCAATGACTACGACTTTTTGACCAGCTTCAAAGTAACCTTCAATTTGATTTCCCATGCCATGCTCTTTCGCTGAACTTCGAACATAAACAAAAGGCACCCCCATTTCCTGAGCCACCAGTGCTCCTTGAGCAATACCTCCTGTAGCAACACCGGCGATGACATCAGGTTTCCCGAAGATCTCTTCAATCGCTTCCGTGTACGTTTGACGTATGAAGGTTCGAATGCTTGGAAAGGAAAGTGTTACTCGATTATCACAATAAATAGGTGAATTCCAACCGGAAGCCCATTTGAAAGGGTGGTTTGGTTGTAATTTGACGGCTTTAACTTGTAACAAAAATTCAGCTACTTTTAAGGCCTTATCTGTATTCAGAATCATACGCAAATGTATAAAGTATTTATTGAAAATAAGCCGTTCATCTTTACCAGAAATGTCAGTAATCAGGATTTGAACATACTACAAACCGATAAATCGGAGGATGTGCAGAAAATGATTCATCACATTAGCTTAGTTCCAAAAGAAGGTCTGTTGATTAATTGTGTACATCCTGAACAGTTGTTTCGCGACACTTTTCAGTCATACAAAAAAATCGAGGCTGCTGGTGGTTTAGTATTTAGAGATAAAAAACTGCTACTCATTCATCGATTTGGCATGTGGGATCTGCCAAAAGGTAAAATTGAAAAAGTTGAATATCCGGAAGAAGCTGCGTTAAGAGAAATTAAAGAAGAATGCGGAGTGAATGGACATCAAATCATTTGTAGACTTCAAGACACTTGGCACACATATCGTATGAATGGACATAATGTTCTTAAACAAACCTATTGGTATTTCATGTCCTACGAAGGAGCAGGAAAGTTAAAGCCGCAAAAGGAAGAGGATATTTTGGAAGCCCGTTGGGTGATCCTTTCTGATTTGCCAAGATTCAAAGCACAAATGTACCCATCATTACTACCTGTTTTGAGTGAAGCGATTGAACTCATTGATAATGGAACAGTTTTTGGTTAAAGTTCAATGGATTATTTTTTTGTTAATTCTTGAAAACACTAAGGCGATTTGTATTAAACTTGTAAAAAAAGAAAACCATGAATAAAGTTAATCTAGTAGTTTCAGCTTTTGTTTTAGTACTGAGCTTGAATGTTACAGCACAAGATCAAGCTAAACCTTTAATAAAAGAACCCTCTAATTTGCCTAATTCAGCAGAGAAAGATACGCCTGTGGTCGGCCGGAAAGGATTAGAATTTAAGAATATGGAAATCGTAAGAGAGAATATCCCCTATGGAACGGACGATCTATTTGTGTTTGATTTTGAAAATAAATCGAATCAAGATGCATTGATTACCGGTGTTCAGACGAGTTGTGGTTGTACGACAGCAAATAAGCCGGAAGAGCCAGTGAAATCAGGTAAGTCATCCAGTATTTCTGTTAAATATGATACGAAAAGGGTTGGACAGTTTACTAAAACTATTACGGTTTCTTCGAATGTTTCAGATCCAATCATTTTAACTATTAAAGGTTCAGTGTTACCTGAGCCTGTTAAGAGTGAAGGAGCACAGCCAACTCAAAATTAATGGATGAACATAAGATTTAATCCATGAATAGAATAAGGCCGTCGAAAGATGGTCTTTTTTATTTTGATCGGTCAAAAACTGTGGCGTTTGCTTGTGCCGAAGGCACGATCACAATGTCGTTGATATTGACATGCTCAGGTCTTGTAGCGGCGAAGTAAACAGCCTCAGCGATATCATCTGCTGATAAAGGTATCAATCCGTCGTATACTTTTTTTGCAGCGTCAGCGTCTCCCTTGAATCGCACGAGTGAAAATTCTGTTTCAGCAGCACCGGGAGCAATATTCGTTACTTTTACTCCAGTCTCGATCAGGTCAATGCGCATCGACTTTGAAAGTGCGTCGACAGCGAATTTCGTTGCGCAATAAACGTTGCCTCCAGAATAAGCTTCTTTACCCGCAATGCTTCCAATATTAATGATATGACCTTTTTTCTGCGCTACCAACCAGGGAGAGACGATCCGGGTGACGTAAAGCAATCCTTTTATATTCGTATCTATCATTTGTTCCCAGTCATCGATGGAGCCTTCGTAAATGGGACCCCTTCCTGCCGCAAGACCCGCATTATTGACTAAAACGGTGATATTTTTCCTCCAATCTTCCGGAATAGTAAACAGAGCGCGTTCAGTCGCATCCAGATTACGAATGTCAAATGAAAGTGATTTGATTTTCGTATCGTACATAGATTCAAGATCTGAAGCCAGCTCCTCAAGCCTCTCGGTTCTTCTTCCAGTTAATATTAGGTCGTAACCGTTCTTTGCAAATAGTTGAGCACAAGCTTTTCCAAATCCCGAGCTTGCTCCTGTTATAAGCGCAATTTTCTGAGCCATAATGATTGTATTTTACTCCTGATGATGTTGATTTTTTGTGTATCTGTGACAGAAAATATTAGAATAAGTAAAAAAGGCAGTGCAGGAGTTTTGTATCTGACAATAGCCCCTTCTACTGGCACGGTAAGTCCAATTAATATGAAGAGCAGTAAACAGAAACCAAACAAAAAGAGCCAGAGCCCTTTCATTTCATCCTGGATTTTTGACCGATAAATGATTGCGAAGCTGAGCAATATGATTATGACTAGATTTTCAATACTGGCAATTAAACTTAAAATTGACCCTCCGAAAAAAGAAAATGGACGTAGCAAAGAATTAAATAGTGCTTCCGGAACATGCATGACAATTGAAACAAAAGAATCATCCAAAAGTGCACTATCAAAATAACTTTTCGATTGACTTAAATGTGCAACATTTATAAAATCTTGTTGCATTTTGTAAAGCGCATGAGAAACATTGAATATAGGAAAGTATTTTCCCATTATAAATATGCAAAATATAACAAATAGGTTACTTGCCAAGAACACAAGTGCAATACTTTTTGAAATTCGTAATTCCCATGTAATGAGCGTGAAAAAAGAGGGAGCAAGTAGAATGAGGATGTAGGGTTTGGTGACGAACAACAAACCGGTGCAGCAAACAAGAATAGCTATTCTTTTGTAGGTAACGAGACGGTCAGATAAATAGTAACTCACGAGGAGCACTATAAGTCCTACGCCAAACATCAATATGCTTTCCTTTAAGATGCCTGATGTCCACAGAAGAACAGAGGGGGTTAGAAAGCAAGCTATCTTCAAAGCGTACAATTTATCATTGAAGAATCTTCGGAATCCCTTGTATATCGCAACAAGACCGGTAAAGGACAGAAAGGTAAAGAGAGCAGCATGAATACCATAGATCCCGTGAGAAAATAGTCTGATGATCATATTTAATCTGATAATTGTTCGGTTATCATTAAAGAGTGGTGTTTCAAAAGGTTTATACCAGAATGCCGTTTTATTGAGGGCAATTTGCATTAATTCTGTGTTTTTAAATCCGAAAATCAATTTGAAATAATCCATCGGATAGGAAAGAAAAAGGTTTTTATAAAGTCGTTCGGAATCATCGTAGAATTTGAAAATATCAGCCGTATGACGATCTCTATAGAACCTTGTGTAAATAATGAACAAAGCCCCGGCAGCAAGGATGTGCAACGTGAAATAAATATTTAATTGCCTAATTGGAATCTGTGTTGAACGAAAGAAGGGCATTTTTGCAATGCACAGATAGCATAAAGTAGTAAAAAGTAGTGTAAATAGAATGTCCGTAATGTTCATTTTGATTGTACCATCCTAAATGGCCATTTGAATTTAATCTGATCTGTTTGGATCGATCCTGCGATGAATAAAAATAGAAAAGGCATAATTGGAGATGCATATTTTACGATTAGTCCGGAAATAGGTACGGTGATTCCGAGAAACAGAAAGCACATCATGGATGTTATGAATAGAGCGAAAAAGATGTTGTTCAAGTCGTCGAATTCTTTTTTAAAGTGGAATAACCTAAAGATTATAAATGAAAAAAGCATCAGCAATTCCAATGCAAAGGGTATCATTTCCCTTGTGCTAAAAGAAAGTAGGATGGGGGATATAAACATGTTTCTCAGAGCAGAGGGAATAGTGCTTACGACGGATGTATAGGTACCATCGATCCGGTGAAGCGGAACAACTGTTTTAGGGTGAAAAGCACTTACATCGAAATAAAAATCCTCTTGTTTATTTTTGAGCAGTGTAGGCAGATCGAACTGTTTGCCCTCACGAATGGATTTGTCATCCGTATTTTTTGTTTTAATTGAAGAAACTCCGATGATAAGTATGATCGGTAACAAAAAAGTAAGCAGATAACTTAGTTTAAATCGACGGAAGTTGAATTTCGAATGAGCGTGTAAACATAAAACGGTGTAAAGGAATAAAATGGAAAAAAGCGGTTTAGTTTGAATTAAGAATAAAGAGAAAACAAATAACCATAAATAGTCTGTTGAGACCGCATTTTTCATATAGATCTTAGTGCTGAAATAAATTAAGCCACCAATGGAAAAAAGCAGAATAGATTCTTTGAACATGCTACCAGTCCAAATTAAAGTGGAAGGGAGCAAGAAGAGCATCGCGGCACAGACATAGAGGCTACATGGTCTAAAGAGGTCAATCATGCGAAGCAGGAACAATGATCCACAGAATCCTAGAAATGTGAATAACAGCGAATGACCAAAGAAAGATCTACCAACGAACCAATTCATTATTAAATTGATACGAATCATAATTCTGTTATCATTAATGAATCCATAGGTGTAAAGTTTATTCCAGTATTCAGTATTCGCCAACGTTGTCTGATGTATTTTAGAAACCGGTAATCCAAACGCAACTTTCAATTCTTGTACCCAGGGCAATTTATCTTGAAGATAATTGGAAACATTGTAGAATTGGTAGAGATCCGATTCTATTCCATACCCGGGCTTGTGATAGAAATACCACCAGACAAAAGCAGAACAAATAACTTTGATCAAAAACAATAAAGGGAGTAAAAATCTGTTCAAATCGCCTATACGGTAAAATGGTAGTTTATACAGAACGGCTAGGATAAAGATCAGAATTAAAATACTGATGATCATTCCTGAACTTTTAATAACAATAGAGGTTCGACACGATTGTCAACTTTTTTACTTCTGATGGCACTTAAAAGTAATATGAACAAAAACGGAAGTGCCGGTATCTTGTATCTTACGATCGCTCCAATAATGGGTGTTGTAATACCGATGATCGAAAAAAGTATTATCGTAAATGTAGCTGCAAACCAGATAAATGACTTTTGGTTCTTCTCGAGTTCTATTGGTTTGAGTATTGCCAACAGGATCAGCATGACGATGATAAGATTTTCTATAAATGCCGGTATGAAAAGGATTCCATGTATGTCGGTTGGCCATGGGCGGGTCAACGTATTGAACAATCCGACCGGAAAATTGAATAGGATTGATCCGAATGTGTGATTCAGCTTGGAGGTTTCAATAAAACTTCCCGCAGAAGCGCGTTGCGCAAGTTCAACAAAATCATGTTGTTTTTGAACAAGCAATTCTACGAAACTATAGGTAGGTGCAATCAATCCAATTATAAAGACAACCATAAAGAATCCAAGGCACGAAACGATGTAGCATAAACCCGTACGCTTCCATCGTGAAGTGAGTAATAACCCTATACTTGCGGTGATCAGTGCTGTAAAAACATACAATTTGACAACTAATAAGAGCGGAAGTAATACAAGGATGGTCAGAAGCGTTTTCCATCGGTAGGTGCCATTCACCAATCGATAGAAATTCCAGCAAAAAAGTCCGATAGCAAAAATGAGAACTGCTTCTTTCAGAATGCCGGAACTCCAGAAGATCGCAGAGGGAACCAAGAAAGCCGCAACATAACTTTTCCATTTTGAAGCTGTTACTTCGATAAATAACCGCATCAGTGAGTAAAGACCGATAAAGGAGATCAAATTGAGAAGTAGGTTGTGAATGTGATAATTACCAAAGGAAAAGATTCGGAAGATGGCATTGAGTCTGATAATCAAACGACTGTCATTGATGAGCCCATTGTCATAGGCAAGATACCAATTATTCATTTTTACGTAGTAGGTCTTGAAGAAATAGTCGTTCTCACAACCCACACCAAAAAGCATTTTAAAGAAATCAACGGGCTTAGTCCACAAGGCATCGTACATTGATCTGCTGTCATCAAAATATTTGAAGGTGTCTGCATCAGTTCGTACAGGATAGTAATAGGTATATAAGTAGAACATACCAATTCCGGCAAGTACCTTTATAAGGAAAGCGATTTGTAACCATTTTGGCGCAACTCCGGCAATTGAAAAATAAGGAAGTCTTCCAATCAACCACAAAATGGCCATAAGTAAAAGGATAGGGGG
Source organism: Crocinitomicaceae bacterium (assembly GCA_044340465.1). Lineage (GTDB taxonomy): Bacteria > Bacteroidota > Bacteroidia > Flavobacteriales_D > Crocinitomicaceae > M0103. The sequence continues at coordinate 15,002 of JBIITO010000020.1, forward strand.
AAGAAATTCCTGAAAAATCATTGGATACAAAAATACATATTTTGCGACCATCAACGGATGTGTCAAAATGAGTTGAAATACGACAATATGTCATAAAAAAGTAGATGGCATAAAGGTTGTCTAGTGGTTCAATCTAAAATTATAACTATGAGAACAGGTCAGATCAATGTACAAACTGAAAACATTTTTCCGATTATCAAAAAATTCCTCTATTCCGATCATGAGATCTTTTTAAGAGAGTTGGTGTCCAATGCGGTTGATGCTTCGCAGAAATTAAAAGTTTTATCAGCGAATGGTGAATTCAAAGGAGAACTTGGCGAACTCAAAGTGGATGTGATCCTTGATAAGGAGGCAAAAACCTTAACCATTCGAGATCGCGGGATTGGAATGACTGCAGATGAGATCGATAAATACATTAATCAGATCGCTTTTTCCGGAGCTGAAGAATTTGTTCAGCAGTACAAGGGGAAAGAAGGAGCTGAGCAGATCATTGGACATTTTGGTTTAGGTTTCTATTCTGCTTTCATGGTAGCAGAGAAAGTGCAAATTCGAACGTTATCGCGCCATGAAGGTGCACAGGCTGTGCAGTGGGAAAGTAATGGTTCTCCTGAATACACCATCACGGAGATCGAAAAAGACCAAAGAGGTACGGATATCGTATTGTTCATTTCTGAGGAGTCAGCTGAATTCCTTGAAAAATCAAAGATCTCAGAAATTCTAACGAAATACTGTAAATTCCTTCCTACTCCAGTTTTCTTTGGAAACAAAACGGAATACATTGATTCTCCTGAAGGAGAAAAAGATGAGAACGGAAATGTGAAAAGAGTAGCGGTAGAGGTTCCCAATCAGATTAATAATACTCAGCCAGCCTGGACAAAAGCGCCGGTGGATCTGAAACAAGAAGATTACGATGCTTTCTATCGCGAGTTATATCCAATGACCTTTGATAATCCATTGTTCCATATCCATTTGAATGTCGATTATCCTTTCAATTTGACTGGAATCCTTTATTTTCCTAAAATCAAGGAAAATGTCGAGGTACAGCGCAATAAGATCAATCTTTACTCCAATCAGGTCTTCATAACCGATAGCGTTGCGGAGATTGTTCCGGAGTTCTTAACACTTTTACATGGGGTTATCGATTCACCGGACATTCCATTGAATGTATCTCGTTCGTATCTTCAAAGTGATGGCAATGTAAAGAAGATCTCAGCGCACATTACCAAAAAAGTGGCCGACAAACTGGCTGAAATGTTCAAAAAAGATCGTTCAGATTTTGAAGCAAAATGGGATGACCTTCAAGTATTCGTGCAATACGGTATGCTGTCTGAAGAGAAGTTCGCGGAAAAAGCAAAATCATTCTCCTTGCTTAAAAATACAGATGGCACCTACTTCACTTTTGAGGAATACAAGGAAAAGGTGGCAGCTCTTCAAACCGATAAGGATAATAAAGTGGTATTCCTTTATACAAGTGATGCAGATGAGCAATATAGTTTCGTTAAAAAAGCCAAAGATCGCGGGTATGATGTGCTCGTATTAAGCGGACCTTTAGCTCCACATTGGATCGGCAAATTGGAACAAACTTTTGAAAATGTTTCATTTGCGAGAGTTGACGCCGATACGCTAGATAAGTTGATCAAGAAAACAGATGAAATTCCTTCCAAACTATCGAAAGAAGACGAGGAAAAGTTGAAGCCTGTATTTGAGTCTAGTGTGAACAAGGATAAATTCAGTGTTCAATTTGAGAGTATGAGTGAAGAAGACGCACCTATCATAATCACACAGCCTGAGTTTATCCGTCGTATGATGGAGCAACAAAAGCTGGGAGGTGGCGGTGGCTTCTATGGCGCCTTTCCGGAAATGTACAACCTGGTTGTGAATGCGAATCATCCAAAAGTTCATTTGCTTTTATCTAAAGATGAAGAATCGCAAAAAGTTGGTGCGAAGCAACTTGCTGATCTGGCTCTCCTGGCTCAGGGTATGTTGAAGGGGGAAGCATTGAACTCCTTCATTGAACGCAATATCGAGCAATTAGCATAATATTAACTTGCGGGGAATCTGAATGGTTCCCTGCTCATTTAAGTATAATTTGTATAAGTGGATCTTAGGCCTGGGAGGATTTTTCCTTTTCGGTCGCAGTATTTTTGGAGGACTGATAGGATTTATCATCGGATCTCTGATCGATCAGAATCAACAGGTTATGTCTCGTTTGCGTGATCAAGCTCGTAAAGAGGGACGGACATTTACTGAGGAAGATATTTTTAGTTATTACAAACAACGTTCAGCCGGGAATGACGTGCAAACCATGCTAATGGCTCTGTCAGCGGCAATAATGACAGCAGATGGGAAAGTACTGAGAGCTGAGTTGGATTATGTTAAAACATTTTTTTCACAACAGTTTGGTGCAGCGTTCAATAATAATTCGCTTCAGACCCTAAAACAATTCCTTGATTCAGGAAATATTCCACTGCAGCAGATCTGTCAGGATATACGCACGCGCATGCAGCCTGAGGCGAGGCTACATTTAGTACATTATCTTTTTAGTATTGCCAAAGCAGATGGGCATGTGTCTGAATCAGAACTGAAAGTAGTTCAGAATATCTCCAATATGCTGGGTATTCCGCAGGTAGAATTTGAATCATTGAAGAACATGTTCTACAGGGATGTGGATTCAGATTTCAAGATCCTTGGTATCGAATCAAAAGCCACAGATGAGGAGGTGAAGAAAGCTTACCGCCAGATGGCAATCAAATTTCATCCTGATAAAGTAGCTCAAATGGGTGAAGAATTCCAAAAAGGTGCGAAGGAGAAATTTCAGAAAATCCAAGAGGCCTACGAAGCTATTAAGAAGAATCGAGGATTCAAATAAGGTTTACTGTCTTTTACCGATTAAGAACATCGTTGGTTTTTTTGACAGATCATATGCATGGTTCCGCCAATCTTTTACCGACATCGTTTTTATTGATGCATCCGGCAAGGTGAGATTTGAAGCGATGCATATCTGCGTGGTATCTCCCAAATCATTCAAGAGATCTTCCAGCACATTCATGTTTCTGAAAGGTGTGTCCATGAAAATGTGCGTGCTTCCGTTTCTGCGCGAATCCCCTTCAAAATCCTTCAGTTTTTTGAGGCGATCTTTTCTGTCTTTCGGTAAGTATCCGTGAAAACTGAATTGCTGACCTGAAAAACCGCTTGCCATCAATGCAAGTAGAATGGATGAAGGACCGACGAATGGTACCACTTCGATTTCTTCTTCATGTGCCGCAGAAATCAGATTGGCACCTGGATCAGCAATGCCTGGGCATCCTGCTTCCGAAATTACACCGACACTAGTCCCGTTTCGAAGGATCCAAAGTAATTTTTGAATTCCGTCATCTCCTGTTCGTTTATTTAATTCAATGAATTGTGTCTCATCAATTGGGAATTCTCGATCCATTTTGCGCAATAATCGTCTTGCTGAACGAATCTCCTCAACCGCAAAAACACGTAGATCAATCGTCATTGCTGCGACCTCACTAGGTAAGATGTCAGCTAATGTTTCTCCGCCCAACGTATTGGGTATGAGGTATAAAGTTCCTTTACTCATGATTGCTAATGCGTTCAATTACACGGTCAGTGGCTCGGTCAAGTATATGATAAACATCTATGAAATCTTGTTTGACCCCATAATAAGGATCTGGAACTTCAAGATCTTTACCAGGTTCAAGTTCATTTAACAGAAGGAACACTTTGTTTCTATCTGTGTCGTTACGGGCAAGAGAAAGTATGTTCCATCTGTTGCTTTCATCCATGGCATAGATAAGATCAAAACTATCGAAATCATCGACCACAAAAGGACGTGATCTAAGATCATCAATGGGAGTTCCAAGTTTCCTTGCTATCTCGCGCATACGGTGGTCCGGAGCCTCTCCTTTGTGAAGACTTGAGGTGCCTGCTGAATCAACTTTAATTTGCAAGTTCATGGAGCTGACCTTTTTTCGCAACAGTCCATCGGCCATAGGAGAGCGACAAATATTGCCGAGACATACCATTAGAATCCTCATGAGGCAAAGGTACACAATCAATAAAAGAGGATTGGTCAATCAAATGTCTTTTTTGATCATTGAGAAGTGTGTTTTATACATTTAACTGTATGAATTGATCTAATTAACAGTTATAAAGCCAACTAATAGATATTTTAAGCGTTGTAATTATACAGTGCTAACCTTTAAAACTTCTGATCATGAGACAACTTAAGATTACCAAACAAGTAACTAATCGTGAGACGGCCTCACTTGATAAGTATCTTCAGGAGATAGGACGAGTTGAATTAATTTCGGCTGATGAAGAAGTAGAGCTCGCCCGACGCATCAAACAAGGTGATAGACAGGCATTAGAACGATTGACCAAAGCGAATCTAAGATTCGTGGTTTCTGTTTCTAAGCAATACCAAAACCAAGGTTTGGCCTTACCAGATCTTATTAACGAAGGGAATCTCGGATTGATAAAAGCTGCTGAGCGTTTCGATGAAACACGGGGTTTTAAATTTATATCTTATGCCGTTTGGTGGATTCGTCAATCGATTTTGCAGGCCTTGGCGGAACAAGCTAGAATTGTTCGTTTACCGCTCAATAAGATTGGTTCGATTAATAAAATCAATAGAGCCTTTTCTGAACTTGAACAGAAGTATGAACGCCCGCCTTCTGCTGAGGAGCTGGCGGAGTTTCTAGAGTGCACTTCTGAAGAAGTAAAGCAATCCCTCGCTAATAATGGCCGTCATATGTCGATGGATGCACCGTTGGTAGAGGGGGATGAAAGTTCTTCGAGTATGTATGATGTACTGGTAAACGACACACTTCCTGGTCCAGAAAAGGAACTTGTTGTTGAGTCTCTCAGAAAAGATATAGACAGATCTTTATCAACACTTACGGTAAGAGAAAGCGATGTTGTTCGGCTTTATTATGGACTAAATGGTAGGCACCCACTGACACTTGAGGAAATCGGAGAACGTTTCGATTTAACCAGAGAACGTGTGAGACAAATTAAAGAAAAAGCAATTCGAAGACTTAAACATACATCCCGAAGCCGGATGCTTAAAACATACCTTGGTTAAGCGGGGTCGACGTCGACAGTTATTCGGATCGATTTGTTTAAAGGAACGCTGTAGAATGCATCGATTAGTTGCTGAAGGCGTTCCTTTACTTTTTTATCTGGTGCATCCCTTTCAATTTTCAATTTGATCGTTTTTAAATACAGGTTCTGAATTCTCCGAACTATAGGGAATTCCGGTCCTATGACACGTTCTTTGAAAACAGAACGAAGTTCTGTTGCAAGTTCTGCAGATGCTTTTTCGATAAGATGCTCGTCCTTATGCTTGAGTGTTAGTTCGATCATTTTGTAGAACGGAGGATAGAAGAAATTTTTTCTTTCCAGGATCTCAGCTTCATAAAAACCGATGTAATCATGCGCGATCACTTTCTCAACAACCCAGTGATCCGGGTCTCCTGTCTGTATGATTACTTTTCCTCGTTTCCCCTTTCTTCCTGAACGTCCTGAAACCTGTGACATCAGGTGAAAGGAACGTTCGAAAGCCCTGAAATCAGGACGATTCAGAAGCATATCTGCATCCAGGATTCCGACAAGACTAACATTGTCAAAGTCCAAACCTTTACTAACCATTTGCGTTCCGATCAAAATATCTATGGCGCCACTGCCAAATTCATTCAGTATCGTTTCATAGCTGTGTTTGGAACGCGTAGTGTCTAGGTCCAGTCTACCCATTCGGATACCAGGTAGCAGAAGAGAGAGTTCATCTTCGATTTTCTCAGTACCAAATCCGATCATTTTTAGTCGATTGGAGCCACAGCAATTACATGTGCCTACAGGTGGTGAATTGAAGCCACAGTAATGACAGCGCAACGTATTGGAATGTTTATGGTAAGTAAGTGACACATCGCAATGAGCACATTTAGGCGTCCAGTTGCAGATTTCACAATTCCACATGGGTGTGTAGCCACGTCGATTCTGAAAAAGGATGATCTGTTCCTTTCGATTCAGTGCTTCACGCATTTCATCCATCAGGAAAGTGGTGAAATGTGAATCGGTTTTATATTGTTTGCGTTCTTTTTTTACATCAGCGATCAGTACCTCCGGAAGTTTTAGTCCACCAAATCGACTAGGAATCTCCACGAGTCCATATTTCCCATTTTTGGCATTGAAATAGGTTTCCATCGCTGGAGTTGCTGAACCGAGCAGAACGTTCGCTTTATGTATATGCGCCAGCACGATGGAAGCATCTCTCGCGTTGTAGCGTGGCGAAGGGTCATATTGCTTGAATGTGGATTCATGTTCTTCATCCACGATAATGAGTCCTAATTCCTGATAGGGTAGGAAAACGGAGGATCGTGCACCTAGAATGATACGAAATTTATCCGGATCGTTCCGTAAAACATGATTCCAGATCTCAACGCGTTCATTCTGATTGAATTTGGAGTGATATACGCCTACCAGCTCCCCAAAATAGGCTGAAAGTCGCTGGATCAATTGGGTTGTAAGGGCGATTTCAGGGAGTAAGAATAGAACTTGTTTTCCCTGATCAAGTTGTTCCTGAATCAGTTGCACATAGACTTCCGTTTTTCCGGAACCGGTAACACCATGTAAGAGTGTCGTTGTATGTTTTTCAAAAGAATTTCGGACACGTTCGAGGGCTTCTTTCTGTTCAAATGAAAGTTCTTTGAATTGCTTGAGTTCTTCTGAGATCTCTGAAAAACGAGAGATCGCATAACGCTTCATTCGGATCAATCCCTTCTTTTCGAGCGTATGAATAGAGGATACAGACACACCTTGGTCAACAAGAGTCTTTTTGAGCACCGGTCTGATAACTGAACCCTGTAATTCGCCAAGTTGAAGGATCGTCAAAAAGGCTTGCAGCTGTTTTTCATTTCCTCGTTTTTGTTCCAGTCGAGCCAATTGATCACTCAAGTCATCTTCACTACTGGCTTCAAGTTCAATGAACGTGGCCGTTTTCGGTGAGAATTTATCGTTTAAAGCTTCCAGTGAAAGGACAGCGCGTTTGTCAATCAGTTTTTTGATGATGGGCTGGATCGTCTTAATTCCTTGAAGCTCTGCTAATTCTTTGAGATCAATGTTTTCTCTGATTTCCAGAAGATCGATGATCTGCTGTTCTTTGTCTGTCATTGAATAATTACCAGCCTCATATTCCGGATGCAGAACGATCTTTGTTTCGCTTGCCAGTTTGAAGTTTGCGGGTAATGCCGCATTCATCACCTCTCCGACAGAGGACATATAGTAGTCTGCGATCCATCTCCAAAACTGTAACTGTTGTTTGGTGACTATCGGGTATTCATCCAGAACGCAGTCCACATATTTTGCCTGATAGTCGGAAGGTGCAGTCTGAGAAATGCCTGAAACAATGGCGGTGAGCAGTTTTGACTTGCCAAAAGGTACGATGACGCGCATGCCAATAGCAATTTGATCATTCAACTCGAATGGAAGTCGATAGGTAAATTCTTTATGCACCGGTACCGGCAGTATCACCTGCACGAAATAGGTCTTTCTTTCGCTCACAGCGTAAATTTACAAACTTAGTTTTGCGCTAAAAAAGAAGAAAATGCGGCGAGCTGAAAAGTTATTGACAAGAATATGATTTTCCATTGTCAGCCGGGTGTTGACTGCAGAATAACAAGTTGCCTGTTAATGGACCTGTACACAATTCGATTACGGATTTAACATCTATCATTCTAAGGCTGGTATTGCTAGTGTTAAGGTATGATTTTTCACTGCTGTATGTTAATCTCGAAGAGAAAATTCCAACTACGCGGTATCCTTCAGAAACTCGGAGGTTTGTATAAGTTGGTTTGGTTTGGGCAAGCGAGGAAGTTGGTTTATTCACTGATAAATAATTATAAAACTCTTCAGCACCTCCTGTTACGATCACTTTTATGGATTTCATACGTCGGGAGTTAATATTTACATCAGCTTTATTGCAATAATCACGCAAAAGTTCATAGAAGCGTTTACCGTTCATTGTGAATGTTTTAGAAGAACCTGGTTCAACATCTGATTCTCCAAGTTTCCAATCAAATGAACGCAAAATGGTATCTTTATCGTTGTCAATTTCTTCAAACTTTACTCGTAAGGTGGTGTTAATAAGATGAGAATTTCCAACAGAAATTGAAATTCCTTTTTGAGCATAGCTTCCTGGGTCATCTGCAAATGTATATCTGAAATTCTGACCATCCGCGCTTGTAGAGATCCCCGAAACAATGCCTGTTTCTCCTTTGACTTCAAATTCTCCGTTATTTATCGAGATCTCGATTTTGTAGGTAGCACTTGCATTTAAAGGAGATACAGCGTTCGTTGTGAAGTAATATAATTTTTGTTTCGGAGCATAAAAAGCACCTTGCGAATCTTTGTTTTCGATAAGTGTATCTTTTAGTACCCAAACTCTTGTTTCAATGCCATTGAGTATCTCTGTTATTTTGGCATCTACATTTTCAAAATAGTTAGAGTCGGGAATTTGAGCAATATCTAACCAGTTTCCGGGGCCAATAAACGCCCTGTTTATACGAATGTAATGGAGATTCTCTGATTTATCCAACAATCCATAGACCACGGCAGTTTCCGTAAATCCATCGATCATATCTACTTCTTCACTGCAGGAAGGAAAGAAAATAAACCCGAAGGAAATGACACAGATTGAAAAGAACAGCTTTTTCAAGGTATTCATGTTTCAATCAAAGGTATTTAAATTTTCATTAGTCGAATGACCATTCAATCAGTAATACCTGCCGTTCATCTGATTTAATCTTTCAATTTGTTTATTCCCATCGTTTTGAGCATCCAGTTTGGTAAGTGTTTTCCGGGTTTTCTATTTTTTAGATGTAAATACCAACCTAACTTTTTTATGATAGGAACTTTGTGTGTTTCGACGAATTCAATCCACGCACCATCCGGATCTTCAATATAAGAAAACCGTCCACCAGCTTCTCCCATGTCAAAAGTATCGCCGCTGTCCACGGTAAAAGGGAATCCCTTTTCTTCGCATTCCTTTTTCAAAAGATCCATACCCTGAATATCAAAGCACAAGTGAATGAATCCCCAGTCACCCCAGAAACGGTTCTCAAAGATCTTGCGACAATCTGTTCGGTCCATACTTTGTATAAGTTCTATCTCCGTTGGTCCAAGTAAACGCGCAAACGGACCTTTTCTTTCCGATGAATGGGTCAGAAGAACTCTTCGAAAACGTCCATTTCCGGATGGCAGAGCGTGCAAGTCTTCAAATGAGTCAGTGACATCATATTCAATCTTATCGTATCCGAGAATATCTCTATATAAAGGTAATGCCTTTTCGATATCACTTACACCAATGATTGTACCTGCGGGACCTCCGCAGCCTGCTGAGTGTCCTGTATTCGAGAAGTAACCTCTTCCTTCAACAATCTGAAACAAGTTTCCATTCGGATCTTTTGTGAAAAATGTGTTTTTACCATTCGGACCTTTTACAGGAGCAGATGAAAGAAGGTCAGCTCTATTTTTCTTGAAATAGTCAAAGCTTGCTGCTATATCTCTCGATTTGATCTTACATACGTATAAACCATAATCACCCGCTTGAATATCGAAAGATGCTTTTTCGGTTGGTCTGCTGGTAAATTGCCAGATCTCAAATCCGCCACCACCTTCCATGCTCAAAGCAAGTGTTGCCGTTCTCGAATGTACAACTCCTCCCGTATAACGGGTCATTAATGGGGCATCGGCGGCTTCCTCGAATACGCGCACATTTACACCAAAAAAATGACGATACCACTTCCAGATTTCTTGCACATTGGGAACTCCTATACCCATTTGTTGAATTCCGCAGATGATTTTTTCCATAAACGTAATTTGAAGAGCAAAGATAAGGTAAAGGCTTGATCAGCGAATAGCCCGTTCATTAAAAAGAACGTATCCGTAACTTATCTGAAAATAGAAGGGGTTTAATTGCTTTGGGAAATAATTAAGGGTCGCGCGCACCGGGCCTATGAATGTATTCAACACTGCGGATAAAGAAGCCATGTATGTATCCCCTTTAAATGGTTTTGAATAGGAAGGACTACCATCCATATTCTTCAGTAAAAGAACAAAAGGTTGGTAAAAGTAACCATCGAAACGAATGTCCAAATTGGAAGTGGCGCTGAACACAAGATTTACTCCCGCTCCAATATGCTGAGGTGATCGATACTCAGGCAGAAAGAAGGTCTCGGC
>JBIITO010000021.1:0-24837 GCA_044340465.1 Crocinitomicaceae bacterium
CCGACATGACCTCGGGAAGCGAAATAGAGTGTTTTGCCATCTGGATGGATTAGAACAGATTCCTCTTGTAAAGGTGTGTTGATATGTTTAGGTAGGGGTACAGGAGTGCTCCATTGACCGTTGTCCAACAAACGCGCTACAAAAATATCGGAATCAACAGGTTCACCTCTTTTACTTACGCGACGAACAAAATATAATGTTTTTCCATCTGCAGAGAGAGAAGGTTGGGATTCCCAAGTAGGTGTATTTACATTACCGGGAAGATTTACCGGATCAGTCCATCGCGCGCCGAGTTTTTTAGTGTAAAACATATCACAACTACCTCTACCTGTCCTTCTCTCACCATAATTATTGTCCCCAGACATATCTGAACAAGCTACAAAAATGAGAGATCGTCCATCAGCGGCAATAGTCGGAGCGCCTTCATTCAAGACGGTATTCACGTTGGCAGGCATAGGTTCAGCGATTCCCCACATATTTCTGTCGTTGAGCTGAGAAACGTAAAAATCCTCCTGCATTTTGAATTGAGGAACACGATCATCTTTAATTCTTCGGGTGAATAGGATTGTTTTTCCATCCACAGTGATCGTAGGGAAGTATTCTGGGTCAATAGTATTTATTCCCGGACCGACATTGATGGGATTGAAATTTCTGGGATTTTTCATCGAACTCACCGCAAATTCACAGTTTGCGCGAATTTTCAGCGCTTCTTGTTGAAGGTCGGGGTTAGCATTCCTGTTTTGTAAAAAGATATCCAAATTCTTCATACTACTCTCGTAATCACCTGAAGCTTGTTGGAGGTTACCAAGATAAAAATAGGTTGTGCCAGTAGCACTATGATTCGGGTTGATACGCAAAGCCTCTTTATAGTGAGTGATCGCATTATCATAATCCCTTATCTGTTCATAAAATTCGGCTACCCAGGCATGAGGTTCCCAGAAATTAGGATCCTTTTCGATCGCTTGGTTCATGAGTTTGATTCCTTCAGCGAAATTTGGTTGTCCGGTATTCATATCCACAGAGGCGTTTGGTGCGGCTTGTCCTTCCTCGAAAAGTTTGATTGCTTTTTTGTTGGATGAAGAATATTTGACTTGGGCATTAGCACATGAAACTAAAGATAGGAAGCCGAGAAGGAGAATTAGATATCTCATATCAGGGAATGTTGATGTACTTATGGGTTTGTAATGAAATTCGCCATTTCGGATGTGATTTGACATATTCTACGATAAGGGGCAAAAAACGTTCCCTTTTTTCCCATTCAGGTTGCAAATAAAGTTTACAATCAGTAGCTACTTTTGACGCATGTTCTTCTGCCCAGGCGAAATCTGATGGGTGATTGATAACAACTTTCAACTCGTTCGCTTTATGATAAGCTTCGTTCACGGGACCTTTGAATTTTTTGGGAGAGAAACAATACCAGTCAACCTTACCCTGCAATTCATAAGTGCCGGATGTCTCTATGGCAACTTCCATTCCATTATCTTGAAGACGATTAACGAGATCACGTAGGTCGTACATGGCAGGTTCTCCACCAGTAATAACGGTAAAGTTACAATTACTCGACAAGGCAGAATCAACGATCTCCTCAACTGTCGTTCGAGGGTGTTTTAATCCGTCCCAGCTTTCTTTAACATCACACCAACTGCAACCGACATCACAACCACCGAGACGCACGAAATAGGCAGGTCTACCTGCATAGAAGCCCTCTCCTTGAACGGTGTAGAATGACTCCATTAAAGGAAGTGTTTCCATTTCGCTTATATTTATATTAATTCAAAAGTAATTGTTTACTTGTACAGTGAGTTAAAACAAAGCATTTGTATATTATACAAATTCAGAGAAATTGGCTTAGATAATCAGAAATAGGAATGTCCTGATAATCTATACCCAGCTTTTTTCGTAAACGTCCTCGTGCGATATTGATGGCATGTGCATTCTGACCGGTAATTGGAGATATCTCTTTGGTAGAAAGATTCTGACTTAGACACATGCAAAGTTTTCGTTCATTGTTGGATAGTTTGGAATGACTTTTTTCAAGTTTTGAAAGAAATTCAGGATATTCCATATTAAACCCTTTTTCAAATTCTTCCCATTTCTTTCCGGAGACAGACTGCTGAAGGTTGGATATCAACTCATGAATGATCTTTTCCTTTTCGATAGGAAATTCTGTGCCAGGTTCTTTCAACTGCTGCACTATCGTTTCTAAGGCGACGGACTCGTTCGGTAAAGCTCTTTTTCTCCTTATTAGTAAAAAAAGAAAGAATAGTATAAATACGATTCCACAAAATACGCCCCATCTGATTCTTTTTGATGCAATGTTATAAGCCTCTTGTGTATCTTTCTGCCGTTCTCGTTTTGTGCTTAATTCGTAGCTGTATTGTGCATCTATTCTGGCTTTTTCATTCGATTTAAGGCTATCTGAAAACTTCAATTCTTGCTCTTTGAACTTCAAAGCATTTTCAGAATTACGTTCAAGTTTATACAATTCACCTATAACTCTGCAAAGTTTAACACGCTGGGCGTCTTCAAGAAGTAAAATCCTATTGTAGGATTTTAATAAATAATTGAGGGCATCCTTCTTGTTTTTTGTGAAACGTAAAAACATCCCCAGTTCAAAGGAGCTTTGTGTAAGATTCGTGTCGTTTTCCTCCTGAATAGCATACTTGAAAGATTCTTTGAGGTAGTGCAGACAGGAGTCTGTCTTACCTAGCTTCGAAAAGATTAGTGCAATTTGAAGCAGTGACGGTGATTTTTCAAGTTTCGACGGAAGTATGATGTCTGTGAGTAAACGGTGCTGAATTTTGAGGGCTTTGTAAAAATTACCATTCGCAACCAATGCTTTTCTATAGATTTTAACCTTTTCAAGGTCTTTTAACATGAATGCCTGTTTGATAGTCTTTTTTCCAAGCGCCTTTTCGATAGAGATCAACGCATTAGAGGATTGTTCAGGTGCGCAGAGATAAACCGTACTTCTAAGTGCATCGCAGTGAGAAGTATGTTCCGATGATCCTTTAAATTGTGACCTGAACCATTCAATCTTGCGTGTCGCTCTTTCGTAATCATGCACCTCACAACCATATACCGAAGCGAGCTCATCGATGAGTAAGAATTGTTCTTCTGTGTTGAATTGTAAAAGATACGACGCGAATCTGTCTAATCTTTTCAGATAAATATTCGGGTCAGGAGAACGTTGGTTAATGGTCGCCCGAAGCTCCATTCCAATGGAGGATGATTGTGCGTTTAATAATGGTACAAAACATACCGTGAAAAAAAATGTCAGTAAACAAAGCCTTCTGATCATTAAAACAAAATTAATGATTTTTGACTATTCCATTCTTTTTGACGAATGTTCGTTCTGTCAGATTGCATCAAATCATTTGTATTCATTGATAACCTTGATGACCGAATCAACTCAAACGATTAAGATTCTTGACACATCTAAATTGGATTACCGTAAGAAAAATGGGATAGAGTGTGATGAAATTGAAATTACTGATCTGATTATACTATATTTGCACCGTCTTAGGTTCCACTTTGTGGATTAATAAGGAATCCGGTGTAAGTCCGGAACTGTATCTGCAGCTGTAATTGCCGTAAGATCTTCTTGGAAAAGTCACTGTTCTGAAATAGGAATGGGAAGGCAGAGAAGAGTTGGCAAAAGTCAGAATACTTGCCTAGGGTAATTTAATGAAGACTTCAGATTAAAGTCCGATTTAATGTTCGTGAACCTAGGCTCGAATATTAGCTCATTTAACTGATTTCTTCAACGTTTATTTATTTAATTCTTAAAACGATGAAGAAAATTTATTCCGTAGTGACTGCAGTTTTTCTATGCAGTAATTTTAATGCTCAACTTTATCCAAAAGCTGGTTTTGAAGATTTTTTTCTATCACCAGAATCCTATTACAACGGTTCAGATGGAAAAGGTGATGTTCAAGTTGGGTTTCTGAAATTTTCAAATTTATATTTAGATGACCCACAATATCCAAGTTGGACTGGTTTTTCTGTTTCGAACAGGACAGATAATACGACTGCCGGATATGGAAATCAATACAGTGCATATACCGGTTCAGGAAGAAAATCAACCAATTATGCTGTGTATTACTCGTCTGGTTCGATCTCAACCGGCAGTTACAAAATCCCGGAAGCAATAGTAATTGACTCTCTTTGGATCACGAATACAACCTACACGGCTATTTCCATGCGAGATGGTGATTCGTTCTCAAAAAAATTTGGATCTCCTAATGGTGCTGATGGAGAAATTGACGGCACAAATGGTGAAGATTCTCTGATTTTGTGGGTGATCGGAGAATCGTTTGACGGGAAGAGTAAAGATTCTGTTCAAGTTGTGTTGGCTGATTATCGGTTCACAGATAATTCGTTGGATTATATTCTAGATGAGTGGAGTAAGGTAGATTTGTCTAGTTTTAGCTTTGGAGTTGCTCAAGTCCATTTTCGAATGGAATCCTCTGATAATAGTTCTTGGGGGATGAATACACCTGCTTATTTTGCTATCGATGATGTCGCATATTCGATTACACTCGGATTGGATGAAAATGAATTGGAGATGTCTGTTTATCCAAATCCTTTTATGGATGTTTTGAATATTAATGGATCTTTTGATCATCTGCAAATTTTGGATATGAGTGGAAGAACCGTATTCACAAAATCAGAGAATTTAACTTCTTTAGATCTTTCCTTTTTGCAGTCTGGTATATACGTTTTAGTAGCTGAGAAAAACGGGAATACCTCTTCCAAAAGAATTGAAAAGCGTTGATTCGTTTTCCCATAATCCTATTCATAGTTTTTAAGAGTCTCTTTGTTTTTGGACAGAGAAATCTTCAAGAGATAATTGTTTCGGATTCTTTTGTTATGAAGGGTGCTGCCACAAATTTTCTGTGCTCCATGAAGCGCAAGGATATAGAGTTGCTTCAGCCAAATGATGTTGGTGATATTTTACAACGTTCTTCTGGCGTTACCCTAAAAAGTTATGGAGGGATAGGTGGAATGAAAACGATTAGCGTTCGTGGTTTGGGGGCACAACATTCGACAATGGTGGTAGATGGATTTTCTATTCAAAACACCCAAACAGGTCAGATCGATCTGGGACAATTATTGGTGGAGAATGTAGAGTCAATTGAGCTGTCCAATGGTTCCGGAAGGTCTAACCTAGTGCCGGTATCTGCTTTATCTATGGGTAGCTCTTTGTTAATTGAAACTTTTGAGAATTCTTTTCATTCTGATCAGTATAACATTCGCTTTGTGTCGAAAATTGCTTCATTCGGTCAGCGTGATGCTTATTTGGCTTTAAAGAAGACCATACGAAATAGTTTTATTTCATGCTTTGGTCGCTATCGAAAATCAGAAGGGGCGTATCCATTTCAATTGGTCAATGGATCACAAATACTAACAGGAGTGAGAACCAATAATATGTTCAATGATTTACATGGTGGAGTTTCTTTTGGTTTTGGGTTTAAAAATGGTGGGATCTTGTCGGCAGCTGTTAGATTAAACCAAAGTAATCAGCAACTACCCGGAGCAGTTATTCTTTATTCCTCTAATGGAGGGCAATATTTGAATGCCTCCTCGAGAAGATTTCAGGCTGCATATAGCATTACAAAATCAACGTATGGAGCTCGTTTTTTTGTTTCGACATCTATTAACGGACTGCACTATATTGATTCGAGTTATCTGAATCAAGAGGGTATGTTACAATCTGTATTTTGGAACGATCAACTTTTTTTAGGTGGTAATTTGTATTACAAATTAAATCAGAATTGGACGGCTTCAGCGGGTGCGGAACAGCAATGGAGTCGCATGACTCGTTCGTCCGATATTCATGGTTCTCCCATGAGAAGTCATCATTTTTCACTTATAGCCCTGAAAGGAAAATATCAAAAACTTTGGATTACAGGTCAATTAGCGCAGCAAATCGTTTTGAATGAGCAATTCGAGCAGGTTAGAAAGATGTTTAGAATACATCCATTTATACAAATCGAATTACCCTTGAAGTCAATGTTTCCAGCATCTGTATTAGGAATTATGTATCGAAATTCAATGCGAGTACCGTCTTTTAATGAGTTGTATTATAATCAAATAGGAAACGTGAATTTGTTGCCTGAACAAGCGAATCAGTTTTCTGTTAGTTTCAGTCTTCAACGTTCAAACAACAAATGGAAGAATGCCGCAAAATTAAGCACTTACTACAATAATATTCTCGATAAAATTGTGGCTGTACCGACAAAGAATCTTTTTATCTGGTCGATGCAAAACATCGGTCGTGTTCAAATTTTTGGTTTGGAAGGAATGTATGAGAATACCTACCACTTGAAAACTGATTTGTCTGTAAGTGTTTTGATGACCTATAACTACCAGAGCGCAGAAGATGTGACGAGTCGAGCGAGTGCAACTTATGGTGACCAAATTGCCTACCTTCCCAAGCATTCCGGAAATATTGATCTTACTTTTTTTTATAAAAAGAATGGTTGTCGCATTGGTGTAACAGGGATGGATAAACGATACGCTTTGAACGAGAATATACCTTCCAATCAAGTTGATGGTTTCTGTCTTATTGATCTTTCCACATTTCGTAATGTTGAAATAAAGAATCATACGCTGAAGATACATCTTGCGTGTAAGAACGTATTGAATAATTCATACGCTTACATACGTTACTACGTTATGCCGGGAAGAAATTATCAAGTAAGTTTGAGTTATGCGTTCAATTAGTGCTTTATTAATAACAACACTTTTTGTTGCTGCATGCAAGAAGGATAGTAAGATTCCTGAATATGCCGATAACCCAATTAAAAATGGATTATTGGTATTGAATGAGGGATTATTTCAGCAAAATAATTCATCGATAAGTTGGGTGAATCTCGATGTAGAAAAAGTTCAGCCAGATGTTTTTATGGATAAGAATGGTCGATTATTGGGGGATGTTGGAAATGATTTTCTTTTGTATGGCGGAAAGCTTTATGTGGTGGTAAACAATTCAAACTCAATTGAGGTACTGGATCGCGCTACATTGAAATCAGTAAAACAAATTAGTATGTTCAATGGGTTTAAAGGTAAACAACCTAGAAACCTGGCCCATTTCGATGGTTTGGTATATGTGACGTGTTTTGATGGGTATGTGGATGTTTTAGATACCGCAACACTAACTATTACAAAGCGAATTAAAGTTGGTCATAATCCTGAGGATATAGTTTCTTCGTCAGGTAGACTATTTGTATCCAATTCCGGTGGGTTAAATTACCCAGATGTAGATTCTACGGTATCCGTTATTGACATAAAAACAAAATCAGAAATTGCTAGAATAACAGTAGGAAAGAATCCTGGTCCGATGGAAGTCGATTCCGAAGGCAATATTTATGTAATTGCCAGAGGAAACTATAGTTCTATTCCTTCACGCTTACATCGAATCCATCCCGTAAACCTTACGTTAAATTCATATCCTTTTGATGCATCGGGTGTAACACGTGTAAATCATGACCTCTTGATTCATGCTTATAGTTATTCAAATCAAACTAAATCACTCAAACTTTTTTCTGTTGCAACACAAACGCTCTCTGCAAATAATTTTCTCAATGTGAATGCATTCCAAACAATCTATAGTGTTAATTACTGCGATCAAACCAAAAAGTTGTATATCACCGATGCAATGGATTACACGACTACTGGATATGTTCGTCAATTTTCTGTAGAAGGTGTTTTTGAGAAAAGTTATCACGTCGGATTGAATCCATCTAAAGTACTTTACTTGCCATGAGGGTTGTTCTAATTTATTTATTTTTCTTAGCTCAGATGACCTGTTCGGGGCAAAATTTTGCTCCTGCACCAGGGTATTTAGGTAGTACTGCAATTCACAAAGATTCATCAATTATTAAGGGTTGGGCCGGCATTCCGGTTATTGAAAGGGGTTGGTTGGATATTGCTAACAAATCGCTCGGATTTGTAACACAAGGAGACGCAACTTTAGCTCAAGGAAAGGCTGATGGCGATGGTGCTAATGTAGTTTCGTTGGGAGACAGCGGTGTAGCCATATATTCATTTTTGAATCCTTTGGTGGATGGACCCGGATTTGATTTTGTTGTTTTTGAAAATGGATTCGCAGATAATTATATGGAACTGGCATTCGTAGAGGTAAGTTCGGATGGTATTCATTTTGTGAGATTTCCCTCATCAAGTGAATCATCAACAATTACTCAGATGAGTAATTTTACTTTTGGTGATTGTCGAATGATAAATAATCTAGCAGGAAAATATCGTCAAGGTTATGGTACTCCTTTTGATCTTTCGGAACTAAGTCAGTCCAAAGTTCTTAATCTACAAAAAATTACACACATTAAGATAGTCGATGTTATTGGTAATATAGATCCTTTGTATGGCTCTAGGGATGCTTATAATAACATCATTAATGACCCTTATCCTACAAGCTTTGCATCAGGAGGTTTTGATCTGGACGCATTAGGAATTATCAATCAGGTCTCACTTGGTTTACCTATTTACCAGGAAAACGTAAAGATTTACCCCAATCCGGCAAAAGATTATATTTCTATTTCATATCTCGGTCAATGTGATCTCGAAATTTATTCATTCGATGGAAGGCTACTGAAATTGATTGAAAATTTTGAAGGGGGGGAGATATCAACCCAAAGTTATAAGGGGGAAATCATTCTTCGGCTAATCGGAGAAAATATTTATTGTACACAAAGGGTTCTTGTTATGGAATGATTTGTAACTTTCTGACATGAGTGTTTTTTTGTCTTCGGACTATTGGAGAAAACGTTATTCAGAAAATACTGCGAGTTGGGATCTTGGGGCTGTTTCGCCCCCATTAATGGAATTCATCGATTCCATCGAAAACAAGTCGCTAAAGATTTTAGTTCCGGGTTGTGGTTACGGTCATGAAGGTTTATATTTGTTTTCCAAAGGATTCACAGCTGTTCACATGCTCGATTTTTCTTATGAACCAATAGATCATATTAAAAAGAATAATCCCAGATTTCCTTTAACTCAATTGCACGTTGAGGACTTTTTTGAACATCACGGAAGTTATGACCTGTTCATCGAGCAAACACTTTTTTGTGCAATCGATCCTGCTTTGCGAGAGAAATATGCTAAAAAAGTGCTTTCACTATTGAGAGATGGAGGTAAATTAATAGGCTTGCTGTTTGACCGAACATTTGAAGACGGCCCACCTTTTGGAGGAAACAAGGAAGAGTATACTAAACTGTTTACCCCACTTTTTAGTTCAGTTCGGATAGAAAAATGTTTGAATTCGATTGGACCTCGATGCGGAACAGAAGTTTTTATTGAAATGGTAAAATGAACTTTCGAATGCCATTGAGACTCGTTCTTTCGTTGCTTTTTCTTTCCGGTGTAATACAATTTGAGTCATTTTCACAATCGGAAACCAAGAAGTTAAAGTCGCTGACTCTTGGAGAATTCGTTGCAAGTGAAAAAGATCCGTATGGTTTTTCATCTCCGGAAAAGGATCCAAAAATTTCCTTTGATACCTTATCTGACCAAAAGGGAAACAAAGTGCTTACCTCGTTTAAATTACTTCCCATTGGGACTGTTGGATATATAAATTTCAAGGTTGCACCCAATGCAATAAAAAGAGCTTCTTACATAAGGTTCCTTCAAAGCGGTTCAAGAAAGTACTTGCGAGGGTATTTGTTAGGTGATTCTATTATTTCGGTAACGCTTCCCAAAACAGATAGCAGTTATATAGTTTATACATTCTTTGAAAATCGATTGATCTCTGCCCTGAAAGTGCGCGCCGTAAATGAGATTAATGAGAAGGTTATAGTCGTTCCGATGGTAACGAATGGGCTGAATCTGGGTAGTTTAGAGACTTCATTGAACGCTATTTTTCGTCAAGCTCTTATGAAAATAGATATTTTCATAAAACCGTTATTTCAATTGTCAGGTAAGGACCAACCTTTACGCATGACAAACCCCTTAACGAATGATCAGTATACCGATCAAATGCGAAAAATACGTGATACTTATTTCAGTCGTTTTCCAGATGCTGACAAACATGCTTTTTACCTCTTTGTTACACCTGATTTTCTGAATAATAGTACAGAAGGTTTTTGTGTAAAGAGTAAGTCGATAGCCTTTATCCCCTTGGATACTGGTGCTCTTTTTAATCGGAATTGTGCCAGAATCATCGCTCAAAGTATCGGCTCACTCAAAATAAGAAACGATAGATCAGAAAATCTGATGGCAGTTGGAATGGGTCTTTTATTGGATCATGAGCAATGGAACGAAATGAGACATAATCCACACACGTATGCGATTTATGACAATTATGAGGATCTCAAAACAAATAATGGAAGTGTGGCCTATTACTTTTGGCGCGAGGATGCCGCTGGAAACATAGTGTTGGATTCTGATGTGTTCCTCAACAACATTAAGCGTCCATTCAAAAAGAACTATACATCCTATCATTTAGATATCAATGAATTCATGTATTCACCGCGCATGACTCTATGGGGTACAAAATTTTGTTTCTGGCATTTTGTCTCCCTTGTGTTTGTCTGGCCTGTTTTATGGTTTTTAAGAGGACGAGTTCTTCTGAAGATCTACAGGAAATTAAGGAAACCATCTTTTTGGAGGATCACTTCAGGGTGGATTGTACTTTTGTTTACTATTCTCATAAACATCTTGGCATTCGAGTGGATAGAGGTAGGCTACAGGCGTTTCGAGGTCAGAACAGGAGTGATGAAGGATCTTGGAGTGATGAATACCAATCAAGCTATTGAAACGATACTTCACAATGAAAATATTAAAAATCGATCAGAACCAAAATTAAAGTCAGAGATAATTATTCGTAGAAACAATTTCTGGTATTTAAAAAAACGAGCTCAAGTTCTTTATTTCGATCTGTTTGTAGATCGCAATCAACGACCAGTTAAAGCCAAGTTCGCAAGTGATAGCGATAGTTTGATCATCAATCAAATCAATTACAGTATCAAGGCCAGAAGTCACTACGTTGTTGTTAATTATAGGGATGAAAAGAAGAGATTATTATTTCAGCGCTTATACAACCATTCAGGAAGTGATCTCGGGGCGAAGTTAACCACTAAAGACCCGGTTCAGCGGATCTTGCTTTTTGTCAATGGTTACCGTCCAACGTCGATTGGTCATAGTTTCGAAGAGAATTTTGAGGATTTGCAGCGCAATGGACTTGAATATCCTAATTCAAACAATATCATATACGATTTTGACAGGTATGATTATTGGAATCCATGGAATGCAATGGATTCAATGTTTGTTCAACGGATCAATCCAAGTAAGAAATACTATGCTGATGGACATTTTTCTGTTGCAACAAGTAATCATGAGAGCCTTGTTAAATTCACAGCCTTGGCTGCGGTATATCCGAAAAGATGTAAAGACAGAATGCGCCATACTTGTTACCAAACCGTTGTTACCTCCACAGGATGGTTTGGGTCGAAGAACAAGAACACGAAAGATCTTTTGCGTTTAAGTTCAAATTATTCAGGATTTCGGGAACGTTATCAGAATGGCTGTATCGCTGGGCGTAGCATGTTACAGGAATTGAATGAGATCCCGAATAGATCTGACAATGATACGCTTTATATAGTTGCACACAGTATGGGATATGCTTATGCTTTGGGTATGATCAATGAGTTGCGCGGTAAGATCGCATTCGGCGGATTCTACATTCTTGCTCCCGAGAACGCCTCTTGTGGAAAGGTTATTCCCGGAGAATGGAAAGAGGTTTGGCAATATGGATGCAATTTTAATAGGGGCAGAGAGGACGCCCCTTGTCTCCAAGATGGAGTAGCTCCTCAAACGGCAGTTTCGGGACTTTCGGATCGATTCAGATGTTATTTCCCCGCAGATCTGTATGAACAGAAGGGTTTTTACAGTAGCCATTTCGTGGGCTATTATTCATGGATCTTCGATATCAAAAAGGGATCAAAAGGCTTTATTGGTCAACGGTAATTCACCCGGTTTTTTCATTTATTCATTGAATAAATCCGCATTGCGGTTTCATTTATTTTCTCGAAGGAAAACAAATACAGTTATTCGCTGTCATGAATTACCTGAAATCCTTCCAAGAATTGCGAAAAGACGATAATTCAATAGTAGGTGGAAAGAATGCTTCTATTGGTGAATTATCTGGTTCTTTTTCTTCTTTGGGCGTTAGAGTGCCTCCTGGTTTTGCTGTAATTACGCGTGCATTTCAGGATCTAATAAAAGAAAACAAGTTGAAAGAGTTGATTGCTTCCGAACTCAGTGAATTCGATCCGACAAATACAACCTTATTGGAAAAATGTTCTGTAAACC
This sequence comes from Crocinitomicaceae bacterium, assembly GCA_044340465.1. Lineage (GTDB taxonomy): Bacteria > Bacteroidota > Bacteroidia > Flavobacteriales_D > Crocinitomicaceae > M0103. The sequence goes on from JBIITO010000021.1 coordinate 12,331, forward strand.
TTAAAAGGAGCATCCTTAAAGCGAATTTGCCAGAAGGTCTTGAAGACGAGATCACAACACACATAAAGAACATAAGAAATGAATTTGGGGAAGACTGTTCTTTTGCGGTAAGGAGTAGCGCTACATGTGAGGATCTTCCGTCAACGAGTTTTGCAGGATTACATGATTCATTTTTGAATATCTCATCAGTAAACGAGATCCTGGTATGTATAAAAAAATGTTATGCTTCTCTCTATAATTCAAGGGCGTTGAGTTACAGAAGACAAATGGGGGTGTCTGATGATACTGTATTTATGTCTGTTGGTATTCAAATGATGGTTCGCTCAGATCTGGATCGGGGTTCCGCAGGAGTTTGTTTTACAATAGATCCTGATACGGGCTTCAAGGATGTGGTAATTATTCAAAGCAATTGGGGATTAGGTGAGAATATCGTTCAAGGTAAAGTCAATCCCGACGAGTTCACGGTGTACAAGCCTTTTATTTATTCTGTTCCTCAACCAATTATTTCAAAAAGACTTGGAGGTAAAGAGAAAAAGATAATTTTTAATAGAACAGGACGAGGAACACAAAATTCGAATACTTCACTCAAGGACAGAAAGAAATTCTCGCTGGCTAACCATGAAATTATTCAGATTGCACAATGGGCCGAACAGATCGAACGGCATTATGGAAGACCCATGGATATCGAATGGGCTAAGGATGGTAAGAATGGATCGATATATATCGTACAAGCTCGTCCCGAGACCGTTCAAGGTAAACATTCTTTAAATTTAGATTCCTATACAATTACAAGGAAAGGACAGTTAATTACGCAAGGTACAGCCGTTGGTTATGGAGTCATTTCAGGCAGGGCAAGACATCTGCCTTCTGTTCGCCGCGCTTCGAGTCTGAAGAAGGGTGAGATAATCATTGCTCGGACAACCTCTCCCGACTGGGATCCGATATTGAAAAGATCCGCGGCGATCATTACTGAACGTGGAGGCCGAACAAGTCACGCCGCTATTGTCGCTAGGGAACTAGGAGCACTCGCTATTGTCGGTGCAGAGAATATCTTTCGAAAGATAAAGAACGGTGAATGGATAACTGTTGACAATTCTTCTACCGAAGGAAAAGTATATCGTGGCAAGTCAAGGTGGACACATCAAACCATATCAATGGATGATGTGCCCGAAACTAAGGTAAACCCCTTGCTCATATTGTCGGAACCTGAAAATGCATTCAAATACGCGGCTTATCCATCCAAGGGTGTGGGTTTACTTCGGTTGGAATTTATAATTACCAGTGCTATAGGAATTCATCCTATGGCTTTGATTAATTTCAATAAGATTGGTGAAAGCAGAATAAAAAGAGCGATTCAAGATAGGATAAAGCCCTATAAAGATGGTTGCGAATACTTCATTGAGAAATTATCTCAGGGGATCTCACAAATTGCAGCAGCCTTCTACCCAAGAAGTGTAATAGTGAGATTAAGCGATTTTAAAACAGATGAATATGCTGGACTCCTCGGGGGTAAATTATACGAAGAAGAGGAGGAAAACCCGATGATTGGACTGAGGGGTGCCTCGCGTTATTATCACTCTTCGTTTAAAGCTGCATTTGAGATGGAATGCAAAGCACTCAAAAAAGTAAGGGAGGAAATGGGATTTCTTAATATTCATATGATGATTCCATTTTGTCGAACGATTTCAGAAGCAGATACGATACTTGACCTTTTAAAACTGAATGGTCTAGAAAGGAATATTAGGGATTTGAAGATATGGATGATGTGTGAAATTCCTTCTAATGTCATACTAGCGGAAGAATTTTTAAATCGTTTTGACGGGCTTTCAATCGGCTCAAATGATTTGACGCAATTAATCTTGGGTGTTGATAGGGGGAATCCTCAACTGGAGAGCCTATTTGATGAAAACGATCCCTCAGTGAAATCAGCCATAAGAGATGTTATTCGTCGGGCCCGTAATAGGGGAGTTGAAATTGGACTCTGCGGACAAAAGCCAAGTGATGATCCATCCTTCGCAAGGTTTTTAGTGGAGGAAGGAATCACAAGTATATCATTCAATCCCGATGCTTTACTTAGAGGTATTCAGAATATTTATCAAGCCGAAAAAAAATGAGAGAAGACTTAAAAGGAAAATTGGTGCTCATCACAGGAGCAGCTAGTGGTATCGGAAAAGCGATGGTTGAAGCTTTTTTGAAGGTCGGAAGTACTGTAGCTGCAGTCGATGTGAATTATGAGAAATTAGAACATTTAAAGGAACAGAGTAACGATAAAGGTGGTCATCTAGGTATATTTCTCTGTGATATAATCGAGGAAAGACAAATAATAAATACTCTTGAAAAGATACAATACGAGTTGGGCAGTGTTCAGATCATGATCAATAATGCAGGAATTTTGGACGATTTTATTCCTGTTCATAAATTGAGCAACCTGTTGTGGGAACGCGTCATGCGCGTCAATCTGGATGCTGCCCTCATTTTTTCGAGAGAATTGCTTCCTGAAATGCGAAGAAAGGGTGGTGGCGTCATCATCAATGTTTCTTCTGTAGGTGGATTGAATGGTTGTCGCGCCGGAGCAGCCTATACCGTCTCAAAGTATGGTATGATTGGGTTGTCTAAAAACATTGCCTTCACCTATGCAAAAGAAGGGATTCGTTGCAATGTGATCGCACCCGGTGCAGTGAGTACTGAAATTGGTAAAGAAATGAATCCGGATCTATTGGGCTATGAACGAAGCTCTATGGGTTATTCCATCATTCCGAGAACAGGAGATCCTGAAGAGATTGCTGCAATAGCCGTTTTTTTGGCTAGTAAAGATGCTTCTTTAATTAATGGTGAAGTGATCGTTGCAGATGCCGGTTGGACTGCTTACTAAAGCAGCTCGTCGATAATCTTGTCCATACTCCAGCCCTCTGCTTCTGCACGGTAATTTCGTACTAGTCTATGACGGAGAATAGGTTTCGCTACCGCCTTGACGTCTTCTATGTCAGGGGAATATTTTCCATTTAATGCAGCGTGGCATTTGGCTCCAATAATCAGGTTCTGAGATGCTCTTGGTCCTGCACCCCAAGTGATGAAATCTTTAGTGATTTGCGGCGCAAGGTCAGAATTAAAACGTGTTTTACCAACAAGTTTAACGGCATATTCGAGTACATGATCTGTAACAGGTATGCGCCGGATCAATTCTTGATATCCGAGGATTTGCTCTGCATTTAATACATGACGCAGCTCCGTATTTATGTCAGAAGTGGTTGCTTTTACAATTGCTAATTCTTCACTGTAACTTGGATAATCCACCCAGATATTAAACATGAAACGATCGAGCTGTGCTTCGGGTAGGGGATATGTACCTTCCTGTTCAATTGGATTCTGTGTAGCCAATACAAAGAAGGGAGCAGGAAGCTTATATGTTTTTCCTGCAGCTGTTACGGCTTTCTCCTGCATCGCTTCAAGCAAGGCTGATTGTGTTTTAGGCGGAGTACGATTGATCTCGTCTGCTAAAATGATATTTGAAAAGAGTGGACCCTGAATGAATTTGAAATTTCTGTTCTCATCAAGAATCTCCGATCCAACAATATCAGAAGGCATCAGGTCAGGAGTAAACTGAATGCGATTGAAGCTTAAGCCTAATGTTTGGGCAATCGTATTGACCAATAATGTTTTTGCCAAACCCGGAACACCTAAAAGTAAACAATGTCCACGAGAGAAAATAGTGATCAGTACTTGATCCACCACATCATCCTGTCCAACGATGACCTTATGGATCTCATTTTTAAGTTCTTGGTAATGGGCTACCAGTTGATCTACATTTTCTTTATCAGACATAATATTTACTTATTCGTTTTTAGCCCAATTGTTCCTAAAAGCACAATTTTTGAACTCATCGTCAATTCGAATGTAGGCATTATTGATCTTTCCTTTGATCCAGTTATTGATTGTCCTTTGTTTCTTATCGTTTTCTGCTGCGCGTTTAATCAGTGCATAGTCTTGTTTGAGGTTGGCTTTGTGTGGTTGAGTACGATTCATCAATCTAACAATTCGAATACCTTGTTTGCGATCAAAGATGTTCATGTAGAGACTTGGTTGAGAGATGTCGCCCTTTTCCATGGCATCAGTGATAAGGAATATTTGCTGATCCACTTGATTGAGATCTTCCATGTCCCACGTTTGTTCACCTGTAATCGGATTGGTGATGATTCCCTTGTTTTGCATCGTGGCGTCGTCGTTCGAATATTTTAACACTGCTTCATCCCATGTGAGTTGTTTGGAGTTGAGTTTAGCATAACAAGAGTCCATTAGTGCTGCAGCCTTAGAAAGTGCAATAGCACTGAATTCTGCTGAAATCAGAATATGTTTACAGATATAATCATCACCTTTACGACTTACTAACTTCACAATATGGTAGCCGTAGGTAGTCTCAAAAATATCTGATATTTCACCAGGAGTGAGTGAGAATACAGCTGCTTCAAATGGAGGGACCATCATTCCACGAGATGCTTCGATCTTTCCACCGTCTGCCGCACTTCCAGGATCCATGGAATGAATCCTAGCTTGTGTTTCAAAGCTTTTACCTGCTAAAATATTTTTGCGTATCTCGGCTAGTTTTTCGTAAGCAAGCTGTTTGTCTTCTTTCGTGATCCCAGGATAGTAAACAATCTGTTGGAAACTTAGCTGAGAATTTATAAGTGGAATAGAATCTTCTGGTATGGTAGCATAGAAATCCTGAACTTCTTTGGGTGTCACAGAGTTATCCTTGGTAATATTTCGCTCCATTTCATCAGCAAGAAGCTTATCCTTAATCGCTTCTCTGAATTCGTTTTTGATCTCATTTACCGTTTTTCCATAAAATTTCTCCATTTCTTGGCGACTACCGATCTGGTTTTCGATCACACGGATTCTATTTTCCATCTCTGCATCTACTTGATCATCAGAAATGACCAAACTATCAAGTTTAGCTTGATTTACAAGGAGTTCCTTGAACATTAATTGCTCGAGGATATCGCAGCTAATGTAAGGGTTTATATTTACACCAGAAGCTATAGCCTGCTGCTTCTGATTTTCGATATCGGATAAGAGAATAACATTATCTCCTACTTGAGCTGCAATTTTATCTATAACAAGACCATCTGTCTGAGCATCTACTGAAAGTCGTGTAAGTAGAAACGTTAGAAGAACGAATATATAACAAGGATATGAGGAGTGGTTGATCAATGATGCTTTTAATTAATTCCCGAGGGAGTAAAGTACGTCTTTATTAATTTTCAATGTGTGTTTAGAGGCAAGCTCATCGAGCCATGCTTTTTCCAGAAAGTTCTGATAGTCAGATGTAATGGTGCCTTTCGCTTCGGAAAGTTCCTTTTGTTTCGGTTCTAGTTTTTCATTCACTTTTATCACATAAGTTTTACCATCTAACTCATATGCTTTATTTACACCTTTTTGCAAATCCCTGCCATTCAGATAAGCTGTACCATCTATATCGAATTTATTCGTGCGAACTCTAAGATTCAATTCACTGTCTTTATTAATTGCTTCGATAACATGCTTTGAATTGATCGTATCGTTTTGGATCATCTTGTACACTTTATCGGCGATCTTGGAATCAGCACATTCATACACAACCGCATCCAATCTTTTTCCCCACATGTAGTTATTACGATTCGATTCAAAGAATATTCTTAGTCCAACGGTATCCTTCATAGCCTTATTCCAAACCTTATCCTGCATGATCTCATATAGAAGTATCCCATCATGGTATTCTGTCACCAACGCCTTGTAATCAGGGTATTTACTCGTTAGTTTAGATTCTTCATAGCCGAGGATTCGCTCCTTCTCCCAATTATTGAAATGCTGAGTTATCACCACTTCATTCTTGTCTTTTCGGATGCCACGGTAATTGGTTTCTATGTATCTTGCAAAATCCTGCTGACCATATTTTTGTCCATCCAAAATAAAGATAGGTTTGTCTGATTTCAGTTTGTCTGCTTTCCATTTTCCGAGATAATATGAAGTATCAAGGTTCTTAATAAACCATTTCAAGTTCTTTTTTGATAGATTTTCATATTCATACATCGTTTTTAACTTCGCTACAAATGATTCTTGAGTTTTTTTCGAACGCTCGTCTTTGTTGACTTTCGACTGAAGCTCTTTTTTCATTTCATCAAATGATTTTACATCAGTCCAATCTAGGCGTTTGATGATATGATAACCGTAATCGGTTTTAACAGGCTTCGAAAAATCACCATTATTTCTAAGTGAAAAAGCAGCATCTTCAAAAGAAGTAACCATTCTTGTCGTTGTTCCCGTACCAAAGGCAGGAAGTTCTCCTCCTTTTTGATTCGATCCAGGGTCATCCGAAAATTCTTTAGCAAGAACCTCAAATTTGGTACCACCGACTAATTTATCATAGATTTCGTTGATCTTCTTTTCTGCGTTGTTCACATCGTCTATAGATGCATTTTTTGAAACGGCTACCATGATATGGGCTGTTTTAATGGTACCTCTTGATGGTCGTATGTCAGTTACTTTTAGAATGTGATAACCGAAACGTGTACGAAAGGGGTTCGAAACACTACCCAAAGGTGTTGTGTAAGCTCTTTCCTCAAATGGGTAAACCATCTGAAATGAATTAAAAAAACCAAGATCTCCACCATTACTGGTTGCTGAAGGATCGTCTGATCCTTTCTCACCCTTAGCAACAGCCGCAAAATCTTCACCATTTTCAATACGTGCCTTTAATCCCATTATTCTGTTAAAGGCGACTAAGGTATCTTCCGGCAAAGCATTAGGCTCTAATCTAACGAGGATGTGAGATGCTCTAATTTCCGTTCGTGTACGCTCATATGCTTCTTTTACAAGAGCCTGATTTTGAGCTGAATCAACTAAATAAGGTAGGGATAATTGTTTTTTATAACCCTCCAGTTCTTTTTTAAGCTGTGGAATGGTATCGTATTTCAGTAGCTCAGCCTCGGCAACTTTTAATTTGAATTTCTTGAAAAGCTCCATGTATTCGTCCAATGAAGCTTTATCGTATTTTGGATCCGGGTTGTTCTTGAGATAGATCTGCAAGAATTCCGACTTGGTCACGGGTTTTCCATCGATTTCCATTAGCACAGGATCTTGCTGCGCATAAATATTCGTTAACAATAAGAAAGAAACGAAACAAGCAAAGATTTTCTTCATGGATTCAGTTATGAGCGTGCCAAATTTAATGGCTGAAGTATTATTAACGTGAATTTTAACGTTTATTTTATACTATAATTGGGAGCCTCTCTTGTAATTGTCACATCATGTGGATGAGACTCTTTTACTCCCGCAGAAGTAATTCGTACAAATTTTGATCCTTTAAGTTTCGCTACAGTTGGTGCGCCACAGTATCCCATACCTGCCCTCAAGCCACCAATAATCTGATACATAACCTCTATTAAATTACCTTTATACGGAACTCTTCCTGATATTCCTTCAGGAACTAGTTTTTTAATATCATCTTCTGCGTCCTGGAAATATCGATCTTTCGAACCTTTCTGCATGGCTTCAAGTGAACCCATTCCTCGATAGGATTTGAATTTTCTACCTTCATAAATGATTGTTTCACCTGGAGACTCTTCCACACCTGCAAACATAGACCCAACCATTACTGTATCAGCTCCTGCTGCAATTGCCTTGACAATGTCTCCTGTATATCTGATGCCCCCATCCGCAATAACGGGAACTCCAGTCCCCTCAAGAGCCTGAGCGACATCATTTACAGCTGATAATTGTGGGACTCCAACTCCTGCGATTACACGCGTCGTGCAGATGGATCCCGGGCCAATACCTACCTTAACAGCATCTGCTCCGGCATCTGCAAGATATTTTGCTGCCTCAGCGGTAGCAATATTTCCAACGATCACCTCCAGTTTCGGATAGTTCGATTTTACCTCTTTAAGTTTGTCAACGACACCTTTTGTGTGACCATGTGCGGTATCAATTACGACGGCATCAACACCTGCATCGACAAGCGCTTTGACGCGTTCTATCGTGTCTTGCGTTACACCTACCGCGGCAGCAACTCGAAGTCGGCCATAACTATCCTTGCAAGAGTTAGGATGTGTTTTTACTTTGATGATATCACGGTAGGTAATAAGTCCGACTAATTTTTTGTCTAGGTCTACCACGGGAAGCTTTTCAATTTTATTTTGCTGAAGGATATCTTCCGCCTTCGTCAGATCAGTGCTGTCAAGAGTGGTTACAATATTGTGTGAAGTCATAACTTCTCTAATCGGACGGCTAAGGTTTTTTTCAAAACGCAGATCGCGATTGGTTACAATGCCTTTTAATGTTCTTTCCGAATTTACAACCGGAATTCCACCTATACTGTTTTCTTTCATTAACTGAAGAGCATCCTTTACCAATGCATCCTCAGATAAGGTTACCGGATCCAGAATCATTCCGCTCTCTGAACGTTTTACTTTTCTAACTTCTAAGGCTTGATCAGTAATACTCATATTTTTATGAATCACACCTATTCCTCCTTGCTGCGCTATGGCTATAGCTAGTTTAGCCTCCGTAACGGTATCCATCGCAGCAGAAATTATTGGCGTATTTACCTCGATATTTCTGGTTAGTTTGCTTTTTAATTGCACGTCTCTCGGAAGGACCTCAGAATAGGCAGGAACTAATAATACATCATCGTATGTGAGTCCTTCTTTAATCTCATTGATGTTAGTCAGTGACATTGAACTTATTTTGGAATAAATTCCTGCAAAAGTAATATTATTTTGGGACTTTGGGGAGGTGCATCCGGTTGTTAATTTTTTGAAAATCTTTTCGACTATCATGAATAAAAGCGTACACTTGTTTTCGGAATTCTATATGAGGCGTTTTGCTTTTGTTGTTTTATTTTTCGGTGCTTTGCAGCCTGTTAATTCGCAGGTCTCGAAGGTTCCTACGGATTCTTCTGAATTGATTCAACTTTCTGGAGTAGCTATTTCTGAGGGTGATTTGAGTCCACTTCCTTACACTACTGTTTATGATCGTTCTATTCAGAAAGGGGTTATTTCTGATTATTACGGCTTCTTTTCAACGGTTGTGTTCCCGGGTGATACACTTCTGTTTTCAACGTTTGGTTACAAAACTTCTGCATACATCGTTCCGGATACGTTAAAAGAGAATAGATATTCTGTAATTCACATGCTTCAGAGAGATACGGTCAATTTACCGACTGTTACCGTATATCCATGGCCATCTCGGGAAGATTTTGCTAGAGCTTTCGTTGAAATGGAGCCCTATGATGATGCTATCCGTAGGGCTCAAAGAGAACTTTCAGGTGAATCGCTTGCCTTTGTAGCTGCTAGACTTGAAAATGACGCGTCATTGGCATACGGATACGCTGCAAATCAGCGTTATACAAAGCTTTACACCAATGGACAGTTACCGGCGAATAATTTATTAAATCCTTATTCATGGGCAAAACTCATCCAGGATTGGAAGGCTGGAAAGTTGTCAAGGCAATAAGTTAAATTTAGAATTGTGACTTGATTTCGGAATTTTTACTTTTCGAAAATCAGTCGATTGGATAGCACAGGAAATACTTTTCAACAGGTGATGCCAAGGCAGAGATGTTTAGATTATCTGAAGCTTTGGTGAGTTCGATCACTTCGCCATTTTTCATAAGCATGTTAATATTTTGACGATTTTGATTGTAAGCGTTATTACTCAAAATATCTGCGTAAACAAAGAAATCAACCTCATCATCTTTTAAATCCAATTGACGGCGGACTATTTCCATCTCCAACTGAATTCTGTCTGGACTAAAAGGTTCTTTTGAAATTTCGATCTTAAATAACTTTCTGTTTACAAGTCGTTCAGATAGTGAAGAAAGGATTTTATCAGGATGTGATCCCCACACCTTCAATGCGCCTAAGATATCGTAATCATCCAGTTCTGCAAAACGATCTAAAACCAATGAATCTTTTTCGAAATTACTTCTTGTTACATCATTTTGTAAGAAATATCCGAGTGCAGGACTGGCAAAAAGATTTTCGCCTTTTTTTGTTAATTGTTTCGCTCTGCGCAATGCATAAATCAACATGAATTCGGCTGCAACAACTGTCTTATGTAAATAAACTTGCCAGTACATGAGGCGTCGTGCAACAATGAATTTCTCTATGGAGTAGATTCCTTTTTCTTCAAGAACTAGATTCCCTTCATGCACATTGAGCATTTCGATAAGTCGATCACTGCCTATAATTCCTTCACTTACTCCCGTGTAAAAACTATCTCTGTTCAGGTAGTCAAGCCGATCCATGTCCAACTGACTTGAAACCAATTGATAAAGGAATGGCTTTTGGTGCTTGTTCTTGAAAATAAGAAGTGCGCGTTCCATGTCTTGACCATATTCTTTAACGAGCCTATCCATGAAATACCCTGAAATTTCCTCGTGGCTGACTTTATGTACGATGTCATACTCCAAGGCGTGACTGAACGGACCATGGCCGATATCGTGCAGAAGGATTGCAATCAACGCGGCGCGTTCCTCCTCAGATGTTATTTCATGACCTTTTCTTCTGATCGTAGCAATCGCCTGTGTCATTAAATGCATGGCGCCAATTACATGGTGAAATCGTGTGTGCAAAGCTCCCGGATAGACAAGATGACTCAAACCGAGTTGCATGATTCTTCGTAAGCGCTGAAAATAAGGATGTTCTATTAAATCAAAAATAAATTCATCCGGAATTGAAATAAACCCATAAATAGGGTCGTTAAAAATTTTCTTTTTGTTGTTCCGGTTTAGATTCGGGCGCAAATCCATACATTTAAAACTTTTCAAACTTACGAAATAAAGCGAAGATGCAAGGGAAAATACTTTGGGCAGACGATGAGATCGAGTTATTGAAACCTCATATTCTGTTTCTCGAATCGAAGGGGTATTCAGTCGATTCAGTTAACAATGGTTCAGATGCGGTGGAGAAGAGTAATCTTCAGGATTACGATATTGTTTTTCTTGATGAGAATATGCCAGGTATTTCTGGACTCGAAGCCTTAAGTAGGATCAAGGAGATTAAGCCTTATGTTCCTGTTGTGATGATTACGAAAAGCGAGGAGGAGCATATTATGGAAGAGGCTATCGGAAGTAAGATCGCAGATTATCTTATCAAACCGGTAAATCCTAATCAGATTTTGTTAAGCATAAAACGAAATCTAGATCAAACCAAACTTGTGTCTCAAAAAACTAACTTGAATTATCAACAAGAATTCAGACAATTGGGTATGCGTTTAGGTGATAATTTAGATGCAGAAGAGTGGTCCGAATTATATGCTAAACTGGTATATTGGGAATTGGAATTGGAAAATAGCCAAGATTCTGGAATGCGTGAAATTCTTACCATGCAGAAGAAAGAGGCTAATCAGCTTTTTTCGAAATTCGTGGAACGTAACTATCAAGATTGGGTCAATGGATCGAGTGATGCACCGGTTCTTATTCATACCTTGATGAAGGATCGAGTGATTCCTGAATCAGAGCATAAAAAGACTTGTGTTTTAGTGATCGACAACCTGCGTTTTGACCAATGGAAGGTTCTACAGCCGATATTCTCTCGGTATTTCACAATTGATAATGAAGAGGTTGTTTATTCGATTTTACCAACGGCGACGCATTATGCCCGAAATGCATTTTTTGCCGGCTTGATGCCTTCTGAAATAGCTAAACGATTTCCTGATCTCTGGAAAAATGAGGAAGATGAAGGAGGTAAGAATGCGCATGAGAAAGATTTTCTGGAAGCAAATCTCAAACGCCTTGGTAAAAATGTGAAATGGTCATACAACAAGATTACGAACCTTGATGCGGGCAAAAGATTAGTGGATCAATTCAATCAGATAAAGGATAACGACTTAAATTTTGTTGTGTACAACTTTGTGGACATGCTCTCCCATGCACGAACAGAGATGGAGGTGATCAGAGAATTGGCTTCTGACGAACGAGCATACCGGTCACTAACAGTTTCATGGTTCGAACACTCACCATTGATCGAGATTGTTCGAAAGGTTGCGGATTCGGGTGCCAGACTCATTATTACAACAGACCATGGAACTGTAAAGGTTTCACATCCCGTGAAGATAGTTGGAGAGAAATCAACAAACAGTAATCTTCGCTACAAGGTAGGAAGGGGACTCTCCTACAGTGAAAAGGAAGTGTTCAAAGTACATGATCCTTCGTCAGTTTTTTTGCCTTCTGGCAAGTTCGCTGCAGAATTCGTGTTCGCCCGTCAGGATGATTTCTTTGTGTATCCCAACAATTACAATCATTTTGTGAATTATTACTCAAATACATTTCAGCATGGAGGCATCTCCCTGGAGGAATTATTAATTCCGTTCGTAGTGCTTGATCCAAAATGATTATTATATGAACATTTGAACATTCTTGCCCTGAGCATTCTAAGATAAATCCAAATTATTAGGCTACTAATTTTACAAAAGGTTCATTTCTGTTTGCTACCGCGAATATTCGGAGTACGATTTTGTTAGCTACAGCGT
>JBIITO010000022.1:0-24634 GCA_044340465.1 Crocinitomicaceae bacterium
TAATCCGACTTGATACGGTCGGCTGTTCGTTGATCCGTCCACTCTACCAAGGCTTGCTCAAAAGTGGTACTGGAAAGATCCATTGGTTTAAGTCCTTCAACTGCACTGATGCGCGTTGCAACGTCCTCCATTAATCCTTTATCTATGGGGAAACTAAATCTAGCTGTTAGATTCATTGATGTCTTTCCATTGGATTGATCATAATCAGCAGTACCAACTGCATCGATGGCCACATCACCAAAATCCATTCCCAAACTAATTTTACCTTCTCCATGTAAGGAGCAGGTTTCCGTATGTAATGACAAAAAATCTCCTTTCTCTGATCGGTTTAATAATTTTTCCTTTGAACCAATCTGGAATTCTTTTGCATCGGAATTGTATTGCAGTAAGCCACTCACAGACATGGATAATTGATCATCCGATTTATTCAATGAAGAAAGGAATACTGGATATAATCTTATACTTTCTGTTTGAGGCGAATTATTCCAAACAAGACCTGAAAAGATCGGACGGCTTTCATAATCAAGCATATTCGGCTCGATAGGGATCTGTATATTATTCGGGTCAACATTCGCGCTAAATGTAACCCACGTTTTAGGAAACTTATCGCATGTGTGATTTATCCTGGTTGCCCCCTTAAAGATGATTGTCGGTAAAGCAGATTTCACCTTTACATCACCATAATAATCAAATTGCTTGCTCAAATAGAACTGTGCCTCCTGACTTATCTTTCCTACGGCCTCGGTCTGTTTTGTGCTGTCAACATATATACTATCCATGAAAAAATTAGTCAGTGTACTGTCACGGTCGTAATACGGATACATCCCTTTTCCTTTAAAATTCATTCTTGCTAGGATATCCAAATCGCATTTAACAAACTTGTGATATTGTGTAATGTAATTTGCTGTAATCTGGGCATTATGCAACATATCAATCTTTGCTTTCTTCCGAATCACCATCTTCATTGAATCCGGGAAAATTCGAGCATCGGCTACATCTACATATTTGACCTTCTCACAAAATATTGATCGCTGGCGCAAATCGTATTTGGCAACAGGAACTTTGAACGTAAGCGAATCCTGATCCGGGTGAAGTGAAAAGAAATTCGGACCAACCATATCCATATCTGTCTCAATGGTAATATCCTTTTCTCCTGCCTTGTCTAATTGAAGTTCCGCATAATCCATAAACCAGGAGAATCTGTCCATTCGACACATGTACTGATTCACAGGGAAATTTACCTGCGAGGTACCTTTATTATTCTTGAATTCACCATTTCGCTCCTTAAATGAAATGTGCGCCTGAACATTATCAGCAGAAAAAGCTACTGCCCCCTCTCCTTTCTCTGCATAAGTGTTCTTTAAACTAAATCCGGATGTATCTGCATTGATTTCCCATCGATTGAAGCGATAATTAGTAGAAATGGTTGTTGCAGTTTTAAAATTGAACATTCCCTTGCCCGTCATTCCATTTGGTCTAACAAGTGCTGTACCTCTCAATTTTGCCTCTCCTTTGAAAAAATTCAAATCATTTTGAGGTGTTGAAGACGCTTTGAGTAGATTGTCCTTAGGTATATAACATACATATGCTTCCTTGGATTCTACGTCAGGAAACTGTACACCTGTTTCTATTGGTTTATTGACAAAGCTAGCAAAACCAACTGTAGAATCAGGCATAAAATAGAGCGCCTTTGATATCGAAGTGGACTCTACAAAATTGATTGTACCCGCTCCTTGAAGTCCGTTATTTGACAAAATAATCTTGTTTTCATATTTAGCACCAGTACCATAAAAATCATATCCACCCTCAGGAGCCTTTGTTGAAAATCCAAAGGAATAATCTGGCATGATTACAAGATTCTGTTTAATCTTTGGAAAGATTCCTGCAGAAGTTAGTTCTCCTTTTAACTGAAAGGATAATTCATTAAAATTATCCATACTATCTATTTCGAATGGCTGCACTGTATAATAGAATCTTGAACTATCATAAGCTCCCCTTGATATGCTTTTGGAATTGTAGTAAACGTAACAATTCTTCTCAATGATCAATTTGGGATAGGTACTTATATCCGCATTATTACCCGACCTATTGGTTGGATCATCCACCAAAAGATGACCAACGATTCCGTTGATAGCACTCTTCATGGCAATAACTTTCGTTCCATCTTCCGGTTTTAAAGGTCTTACACGAAGTAAAGAACGATATGTTTTCAATAGATTGATTTTGTTATCTGCATAATTAAAATTAGCACTTAAAGCTTGTATCTCTATCTTTCCTGAATTGACCCAGCCACTAAACTCAAAATTGCGGTTTTGCTTTACGACAACCCTGGCTCCCTGTGGAAAAACTTTGGTAAATTGTTTATCGGAAAGGCTAACAGCGTCGACGGCATTCATATCAAACTCCAAAGTGCCCAAGTTAATTTTACCAAAGTAGGTCATTAATCTGCGCTCTTCAGCCTGTTTAATATATAGTGCCTGTAAATCCTGTAAATTCTGATCATTCTTAATTTGATCTTCAGTAAATCCTTGTAATTCTTTGGGCCTAAAGTCAGAAACAAACGAAAGGTAATCGTAATCCTTACGCTTTGCTTTTCCTTGGACGAAATGGTCTAGTTTAGGGTTGATGCTAACGATATTGGCCTCTTGATCATAATTGATAAATCCGTAAGCCGACATATCGATCAGTATCGGTCTTGCTTGTTCAATCGTTTTATTTAAAGCAGATGCAGCTTTACCTTCCGTCAATGTATATTCATCATGCTTGTAACAATATTGCCATAATTGTTGCATCGGATTGGTTGTCTCTAGCCCCTGAATGCGATCATATAATTTCTCATCGAAATAAGATTTGGACTCAAAACGTGCCAGACGTTGTTCCTGAGAAGTGCCTATATCGTAAGTAAAATAGATATCCTGCTCATCTGTTTTCCAAGTCATTTTCGCAACATAACCATCCAATTGATGATAGGTATCACTGAACGGAGCCATTCCATTTCCTGTTTTACTCCGGGTGAATTCAACCATTTTTTTATTAAGATCATAGGTAAATAGACAGCCAGGATGGGAAATAGAATCACCCGTATTTAGGTACATGACTGTTGCCGCACCGTTAGAGGAGAATTTGGTTGGGTAGATATAGATTATTTGACCGGACGCCTTTACGAATGGTTTACCATTTCTGAAGAGAATTACTCTAGCTGGCTCTTTTGCAGATCCCATCCCAACAAAACTCGCACCCTGCATCGAAAATCCTCCGTCATAGTCTACGTCCGGACGAATATTCTTAATAACCAATCGCTTCTCGTAAGACAAAAATTGAGGGTAGATCTTATCCTCTTCCCTGTTGATCGTAAAAGCTCTATCGGATATGGCGCCGACAATCGGATATGAAAAATACTTTGTTTTGAGTGAAACAGTATCAGCACTAAAATTCGGAGACTTACATGAAACATCATACTTGCCGATGGTCGCTACAGACTCGTCTCGGGGAACACCAACTTTTTCCCATGTCAGATTTCCCCCATTACCTATCCATCTCTTCATCAGTGGATCATAGGTACCATTTGTATTAGACACCACAACGGAATCGATAAAAGGCTTATCGTCTTTGGTCTTTGAATTACGATTTACAACACGACAAACCAAATTTCCATTTTTACAATTGATGGATGGTTTATCGGTAAATTCAAAAGCATATTCTCCCTTTTCAAAATACCAAGAATAATTGGATGCTTCGGACAGTTTTCTATCGGAAAAGAATCCAGCAGAGAACTCAATAAACTCTTCAAAACGCTTGATGTTTTTCCCATCGAGCATTTTATCTACCGAATTGTGCCAAGCCTGATAGCTCGAGGTCGATTGTTTGCCCTTCACAAATGAATAAACAGAGAACACATACTGATAGATCTCTGGATAGGGCTTGAGATTCTTGACCGTCATTTGATTACACGTCTCCACCATTTTAGTGAAGTAGGCTTCGGGGAATTCAGATGATTCCAATAGCATTTTTGGTAATGCCTTTTTGGCGAAATCAGAAAACTCACCCCGACCAAATTCGGTTAACGATTTATCAAATTCCTTAACAAATTTATCACGGTTATTGGTAAAAGTTGTCTGGCCAAAAATCCCGCAACAAAATAAAAGGAACGTACATCCTAAAATCCATTTCATAATCAACATAATTGAAGTTCTATAGCAGCCCAGTTTTCCCTGTTCAAGATACGTATTTTTTGAAAACCAAATAACATTGCATGTTCAAGCATATCTTCCACGTCAGAAAGAAAAAAACCACTCAGGAAAAGGATGCCACCTTTTTTTAATAATTTGGAATAAGTCGGCAGATGGGCTTTCAGTACATTTTTGTTGATATTAGCAAGAATGAGCTCAAAATCGCGTATTGCAACACTATCAATATCTCCACAGTTCGCTGCGATCCTCTTACAACTGTTTCGCTTAGCATTCTCAACCGTATTTTCCACCGACCAGTCTTCTATGTCTACAGCCAGTATTTCCTTGGCTCCTAACTTTTCGGCAATTATGGCAAGAACACCGGTGCCTGTCCCCATATCCAATACTTTTTCCGGCATCCTATCAAGCTCAAAAAGGGCTTTAGACATCAACCATGTGGTTTGGTGGTGTCCGGTTCCAAAAGACATTTTGGGCAGAATCTCCACTACCATTCCCCGTGCTATTTTCTTATCATGAAACGGCGCAAGAATAGTCAAATAATCATCTACATAAACAGGATCGAATTGTGACTCCCATTCGGCATTCCAGTTCTGTTGCTTGATTATATTAAAGAACCAAACAACCTTTACTTCACGGTTTTTCTGGGTAAGAAACGTTCCTTTAACAGGATTATTCAGGTCGACTAACGTCACTTGTGCATACCCTATAATTCCATCCTCCGTTTCTACAAAACTTTCGTAGCCATTTTCTGCAAGTTGTGCAATCAAAACACCTGACCATGGTTCACGGGGTAATAACTTGGCATGGAGTTCAAGGTAATCCATTAAAATGAATTTACAATAGCTAAAAATGTGTCCGCCTTCAGTGCTGCTCCACCGATTAGCCCACCATCCACATTAGGGCAAGCAAATAACTCTTTTGCGTTGGACGCATTACAACTTCCTCCGTAAAGAATAGAAATTGATTCTGCAGTTTCACTATCATATTTGTGAGCAATCCAACTGCGAATTGAATTATGCATTTCTTCAGCCTGATCTGAAGTCGCTGTCAATCCTGTTCCAATGGCCCAGACAGGTTCATAAGCGATAACGCATTTCATTATGTTCTGTTTGGTTAGGTGAAATAAACTGTCCTCGAGCTGTTGTTTTACAAAAAGTAATTCTGAACCAGTATTGCGAATATCAAAGGGTTCACCGCAACAAAAAACAGGTGTTACTCCTGCATTTAATGCAGAATCTACTTTCTTCCTTAAAAATGCATGATCCTCATAGAAGAGGGTTCTACGTTCTGAATGACCGATAAGAACCATACTAGCACCGACATCTTTAATTTGAATAACGGAAACCTCCCCCGTAAAAGCACCATTTTCTTGCGGATAAAAGTTCTGAGCTCCTACAAGTAATTGAGGAAGTAATTCACTAGCTAATTGGATGTATGGAAAAGTAGGGAATACTCCTACTTCCAGAGACTCTGACACAACCAATTCTTTCAAACCCTCCAGAAGTTGCCTAACTTCTTCAGCAGAAAGATTCATTTTCCAATTACCAAAAACTCTTTTTTTTCGTTGTGCCATAGCTATTCAATACGAAGGATGAAAATAATAAAAATGTTAGCACATACAAAACCATTTCATCATAGTCAATCGACAAGAAATGATGGCTGGACGAAAAACAGATCTGTTTCATTCCTCCTGTTAAGAGGAAAATATTCGTTTATTTTTTTTGAAATTTACCAGAATTATTTACCAAACTCCTTTTCAAATCGTTCTACTGAAGGAACTTGAATACTGGTAAACTTCCCTTTTATAACACCTTTTTCAAGGTAAACTAATGAAGGGTTAGAACGTGAAATAGTTTTAAGTTCGGTAACATCATTAATAAACACAGGAACTTCTAAATTATGGTTATTTCTGAATTCGTTTATTACATCTTCAGATGATGCTGTAAGAAGCACAACTGGAATATCTTTCTGATCAAAATAATGCTTCAGTTTTTTCCACTTGTCGATTCGGTTCCAATTTCCTCTTTTGAGATCAGGAGCATTGATCAGAACAATCCTTTTGGAGGTAACAATTGTATTACGCAAACTAATTTCAATTTGATCCGATTTTCTTTCAAGTAAATGCTTAACGACAGAACTTTTTCTGTCTGTATCTGACAACATCTGAATTTTACGTGTTGGATCGAATTGCTCTGTCACTGAAGGAGAACGACCAGGAATGAGCACTTTCTGATCCATACGGATGAATTTATATTCGCGTTCATTCCAAAGATCTTTTCGGCGCATGTATTCTTTTTCAGAAAAGCTCTCTTCCTCTCCGGTGCGATTGTTTTTAAGAATCATAGCGTTTTCATAAACACTAGGTTTGCCATTATTCATTTCGAATCTAAGATCATTATCTACAGCATAAGGTCTGAAGTCTTTGACTGGGTCAAAATACATAACATACAGAATAAACAATCCTGATACAAAGGCTACAGCCAAAATACTTCCCCAGTAATTGGAAAAGAATACCCCTCCCACCCTTAGCATCCATAAGGCCGCAACAACCGTCAATAAAAGGAACAGTAGAGGAAAGTACCAACTAAAAAGAAAACAAAATAAGGACGTAAACCCTAAACCCCATAAAATGAATTGTATATTCTGTCTTGCTTTATTTGGTTTTATAATCCATTGAGAAAGAAAGATCCAGAATACCAGATACAACAAGAAAATATCCTTAAAAAAGGATTCTTGAGGTGTTAATGATCTGCCAATTGAACCACCAAAGGCATCTCCAAAACAACCACAATCGGACACACAGTGAGGGTGTTTTTGTTCATTAAACGTAACATATGATTCTGTTTTCTCAACTTCAAAAAAACGATTACTTCCTGCGGCCTCCTTCAACTTTGCATACCCCTCTCTTGATGGCAGTTTATACATATCCTGATCCGTATACCACGATTTTGGATCGCAGGAGACACTGTGCCAAGTAAGGAAAGTAAAAAAGAGCATTAACCCAGCCGCCATCCAAGCTGTAAACCCTATTTTTCCTCCTATCATCAATAGGACCCCTATAATGATCTCAAGAATACATATGAAAACACCTATACCAATTGCCAATGGAATCCAGCTCTCTAGAGAAAAAGAAGGCGACCCCATCCATTCTTTTAAACGGTAAGCTATGGCGCCATCCTGTAAATATTCTTCAAGTTTGTAGGAGAACCCGACAGGATCATTAGCCTTTACCAATCCTGACAAAACAAATACCGATCCGGTTATCAATCGTGTCACATTAGACAATAGAAGTCTACCTTTGAACACAATTATTCCAAAAGTACTTGTTGCAAATAAAAACAAACCCAAGGACAGTAATAAAACGAACTGACCTTCGAATTGTGGAAGAAAACTAAGAAGAACGAGTATTACGCTGATTATATTTGCCCCAACAAAAATCACATTAAACAATAAGGATCTCCCTTTTACTGTTTTAAGCTCCTTCATTGTTTATGCTTTAAGGTTGAGATGAATTAATGAGAAAACTGCATAATTGAGCATATCGAAATAGTTAGCGTCAATTCCCTCGCTAATCAGCGTTATTCCTTTGTTATCCTCAATTTGCTTGACACGAAGAATTTTCATTAGTATCAGATCCGTTAGAGAACTTACACGCATGTCTCTCCACGCTTCGCCATAATCGTGGTTCTTTTTGCGCATTAATTCAAATGCTTCCGTTGCATACTTATCGTAAAGAGCAATTGCTTGTTCTGCCGTTAACTCGGTATCTTTCAATTCTGATTCACATAGCTGTATCAAAGCCATGATACAATAATTAACAATCGCTATGAATTCACCGGGAATATCCTCCCCAACTTTACTCTCACCTGTTTCTTGAATTGTACGTATGCGCTGCGCCTTTATGAATAATTGATCTGTTAGTGAACTTGGTCTTAAAATCCTCCACGCGGTGCCGTAATCTTTTGTTTTCTTTAAAAATATATCTCTACAAATAGTGATTACATTTGTGTATTCCGTGGTGGTTTGATTCATAAAGTTATCGATGAGCATTTCAAGGGCTGAAATTACGCATTTTCACAAAAAGAGGCATGTAAAGTTGCGGCACAAATTGATCGATCTATCTGAGCCTAAGATCATGGGAATCATCAATGCCACACCTGATTCATTTTACATCGAAAGTAGGGTTAATTCGGAAGATATACTGATTTCAAAAGTTCAAACAATGATAGATGATGGTGCCGACATTATTGATATCGGTTCATTTTCGACTCGTCCAGGATTAAACGTCATAAGCCAAAAAGAAGAACTAAAACGTCTTCTACCTGCTATCGAAATCATCCGAAAGCACTTTCCTGAATGCATCCTATCTGTCGATACATTTCGCTCAACTGTTGCAAAAAATGCTATTTCAGAAGGTGTCGATATCATAAATGATATTGGAGGTCTTGACCTTGATCCTAAAATGATCGATGTTATTTCCGAAAAGAATACACCCTACATACTCATGCATGGTGTTTCATCACTTAAAACTATCCATAAATCAGATGCAACTCTAGATTTGTTTAGGGATATATGCTTCTTTTTTAGTGATAAACTATTACAACTTCAAGCTCATGGAGCTACGGAGGTAATTCTTGACCCAGGATTTGGATTCGGAAAATCACTTAATCAAAATTACGAGCTACTTCAAAAATTGGAACTCTTTCACCTTATGGAAAGACCAATACTGATGGGTGTTTCCCGCAAATCAATGATTTACAAAAAACTGCAGTCTACTGCTGAAGACGCTCTGAATGGAACAACGTGCTTAAACACGGTAGGTATACTAAAAGGTGTTAACATTTTTCGTGTCCATGACGTGAAACAGATGAAGGAAAACATCACACTATTACGAACTTAATTCACTCTTTATTCAATTGATCCCTGATTTTTTACTATAATTGATAGGGACAATGCTAACTTTTCGTTGAATGAAGCTAACACTCACACTATTTGTAATATTGGCATTTTCATACATTTCAATAACTCAAACAATTGTATGGAATGAGGATTTTTCATCTGGGTTAACAGGTTGGACACAGTATGCTCCTCCAGGTTCGGAGGGGGCTTCGGCGAATTTATGGTACGCTACCTGTAATGAATCCAACACCGGATTAGGTTCTTGTTCAAAGGACTGCAATTCTGCAGTGAACAAAACACTTCACATTGGAATGAAGTCCGGCGTATTAGGGTGCTCATCGGGGGATTGCGGAGCAACTTACCTGACAGGCGGGCCTTGCATCACCAATAAGCGGATTGAGTCACCGAGTATTGATCTAAGCCTCTATACTCACCTAACTTTAAGTTTTAGTTACATTGAAGGCGGAAATGGAATAAGTGATAATGCATCTTGTTGGTTTTTTGATGGTATTTCTTGGTCACTATTATTTGATACCTCACCAACCTTAGCAAGCACATGCTCTGCAGGTGAGTCAACATGGACTACATTCACTATTACATTGCCTGCAAGCGCGAATAATAATCCTAACGTGAAGATTGGATTCTTATGGGTTAATAACGATGACAACATTCCAAATCCATCGACCACCCCTATATCCTTTGCCGTTGATGATATTAAGATTACGCCACAACCTCCAAAAGCTGATTTTACGGCATCAAAAACAAACCTTTGTCAGAATAATTGTGTTTCATTTGTCAACACGAGTACCTATGATACCAATCCGTTCTTTTCTTGGATTTTTGGGGATGGTCAAACCTCGAACCTTAAAGATCCGGGAGAAGTCTGCTATGCAAGTGCCGGTAGCTACAATGTTTCTCTTACCGTAACAGACAAAAATGGTACAAATACAAAGACAATTAACAATTTAATAACTGTTACTTCAAGACCAAATGCAGGATCTGACAATACTATGACGGCATGTAACAATAACTCAATAAACTTGTCTACACTTTTAATTAGCGCTGATCCAGGAGGCTTATGGAAAGAAACTACCAGTCAGACGAGTGGAAGATTAAATTCCTCGACGGCTACTTTCGATGCATCCTGCCTTTCAGAAGGAATTTACACTTTCGATTATATTGTAACAAAGGGGATATGCAATGACACGTCATCTTTTAGTATTGAAATCATTTCTTGTGGAGCCCCAACTGCAGATATAAATGCTTCCAAAAAGAATGGTTGTGTGGGTAAACCAATTATTTTTACAGATCTCAGTTGCGGGGCAGGCATCAATTCATGGCTTTGGTCTTTTGGCGGTGGAATTCCAGGTACGGCCAATACAAAAGGACCGCATTCCGTTGTGTTTAACAGTCCTGGTGTCTATAATGTCTTTCTAGAAGTTGCAAACAACATAGGCTCTGACAACCAAATTATTCAAGTTACAATCAGCGGTTGCGGAGCACCCATTGCAGCATTTAATCCTGATAGGGATACTGTTTGTAATAAATCATGTATTAGCTTTAACAGCAATTCCATAACTGTAGGCCCAACAACTTATCTATGGACCTTTGAGGGTGGAACACCTGACACATCGTATTTGGAAAATCCCGGCTTGATATGTTATGACACACTCGGTTTCACAGACGAGCTAGTCGATTCTTTAAAAGCTACGCTAACAGTTACAAATACATTTGGTAAAAACACGTTCACTCAACTAATTACAGTTGTCCCGCCTCCACGAATTGATACTGTATGTTGTCCGGAAATTGTTGAAATGGGCACCTTAGTAGGTTTAAGCGCAAAGCCTTCGGCAGGTTCAGTAACATGGTCTTGGATTCCGGACACCCAGGGCGATATAATGGATTGTGTAACAGAAAACTGTGATTCAATTAATACTTATCCGCTGATTTCAACAGACTTTTTTGCAACCACAACAACCAAAGAGGGATGTCAGGCTACAGGAATCGTAAAAGTTCTAGTCAATTATGAAACGGCCATCGGAGTTCCGAATACCTTTTCCCCAAATGGTAACGATATTAACGATTTACTGAGTGTCAAAGGAATTGGTATTAGTGATCTCGATTTCAAAATTTACAACAGATACGGCCAATTGGTATTTCAAACAAGTAAGATCGCTAGTGAGTGGCAAGGACCAACCGGATGGGACGGGACATTTAAAGGAAAAGCCCAGCAGAACGGAACATTCCTTTACATGCTGAATTACACTCTTATCAACGGTGAATCTGGTTTTCTGAGTGGGAATGTAACCTTAATACGATAGCAGATGAAAAGTAATTCATTTTTTTTCTTTTGCGTTTGTATGGTTATCGGTTTGTGCAATGCCCAGCAAGATAAACATTACAGCATGTGGAATGAAAGTCAAAGCATACTGAATGCAGGAGCCATTGGAATGATGGATGAGGATTTACGTTTTCTGACAAATTATCGCATGCAATGGCTGACATTGGATGGCCAGGCTTTTACATCAGGTACATTTTCAATCGACGGGAAGATAAAAATCAATAACTCATTTAATACTCTTGGTGTCGGCATAAATTTCACCAATGATATTACAGGAGAGAGTCGAATTACATCGAATAGTGTATCTATACCTCTGGCATTCAATGTTGCGTTGGATAGATCAAACTTTATTAGCGTAGGATTTTCTCCCGGATTTATTTTGCAGAATCTGGATGCAGGTTACCAGACATGGGATAATCAATGGGACGGAGAAGGATTTGATCCTTCCCTCTCAACCGGTGAATTCATCAATAACAAAGCATCCTCATTTGATCTCGGAGCGGGGATTTATTACAAGTGTATTATAGATGAAAATACCCATGTCAAAGGTGGAGTATCCATCAATCATTTAAACAGTCCAAGAATGACTTTTACAGGAATGAATAACGGGCTGTTTAGAAATTTAAACTTGATGATAAGCGGAAGTAAGTTCTCCGCATTCAGGAAATTCGGTATTTCACCTCAAGCCCTACTTTCCTTCATGGGGCCCAACAGAAACATATTGATTGGCTCTTCTTTCGAACATGAATTATTTGAAAGTTCGAATCGTACCGACTATGTGCAACGCTCCATCTTTTCTTATGGTATTTTCATGCGTTGGAATGATGCAGTGATCGCATCATTGGTATACAAAATTGGTGGGTTCAAAATCGGATTGAGCTATGACATCAATTTTTCACCATTAAAAACTATTACTAAAACTGTTGGCTCAGCAGAGGCATTCTTGAAATACAGTTTAAGAATCGATCGTAGAGGCTACATACACGACCGACGATTTTTAAGGATAAAAGGAAAGGGCAGAATTTAAGTTTCAACAGAACAGTTTCTTCTCTTTCTCAATTATCATTTCCCCTCCCTGCAAACCACCGGTATGAATAAATAAAATATTTTCCTCCTGGTCAGGTGATGACATGTAATAATCCATAACTGCAAACATCGCTTTACCCGTATATATGGGATCAAGTGGCACCTTTGTCTCGGCGTAAAATCGCTCCAAAAAATTCAAAAGTTCATTCGTGTATTTCCCATACCCGCCAAAATGAAAGTCTGAATGAACAATAACTTGCTCGAGCAGATCGTCTATCCAGTCTCCATCAAATGCCGAATGACTCATTAATTCTTTCATCTCATTAATAGCATGAAATCCTTTGAGAGCGGGAATTACGTGTAATTTACTTTTTGGAGACAAACAAGATAATATACCACAACTCGTTGTAGTAGTACCCTGCGCAACAAAAACATGGTCAAAATCAAATTCACATTCTCTCATTATTTCTTGACAACCAATCAAACCTAGATAATTCGACCCTCCCTCTGGAATCTGATAATAGCCTTGAAATCTCTCATTTAAAATCCCCTGATAACTTTTATCATTTCTTAGGCTATATTCAGAACGACTGATAAAATGTAGTTCCATTCCCAGTTCTCGACACATCACTAACATTGCATTGCTCGTCGTTTTCAACTCCTCTCCTCTAACTATACCAATCGTTGGAATTCCAAACTTCTCACCTGCAGATGCCGTAGCAAGAAGATGGTTTGAATAAGCTCCTCCAAAGGTTAACATTCCATCAAATCGCTGCTGTAAAACATGTGAAATTATGTATTTCAATTTGCGCCATTTATTGCCGGACACGAAAGGATGAATGAGATCATCTCGTTTAATGAACAATTTCTTTTTCGTGTTGTTAACAAACCACGGATGTATTTCTTGTAATATGGATTTAGACTGATCAAACATCAGTTAATTAATTGCATTTATTTTTGAATCATGGATAACGACATGTCGGGATTTTCCAAAAGACCAAACCTCAATGAAGAAGATTACTATCTTAGTTCTGAAGGCTATATTATTTTTACCGAAAAATATCATCTAAAAAGAGGTTACTGTTGCAAAAGCGGTTGTAAACATTGTCCTTATGGATTCGACAAAAAAACGGGCCAGAATAAAAAAAGTCAATAAATCCCCTTTTCGGGATATTTACCTTTAAACTGACTCAGAATACTTTTAATGTGAATAAAATCTTTTTCTAAATCACCTGTGGGTACAAAGAGACTGTGAAAACCACCCATTTTGTTTTCATAATCAACATAAGCGATATAAATAGGAACATTGGCTTTTTGAGCGATGTAATAGAATCCCTTCTTCCAATTCGGATTGTAGCTTCGTGTTCCTTCCGGAGTGAACAGCATAAATAGTTCATCTCTCGAATTAAACAACTGAACGGCATACTCTGTAATATTGTTGTTCTTCTTCCGATCGACAGGAACGCCACCTAACCAACGAAGTATCCATCCTAATGGAGGGAAAAATAGATCCTTTTTGATAAGTATTTTTGGTTTTACACCATACATAACAAAAGCAAGCCGACCTATAACAAAGTCCCAGTTGGAGGTATGCGGTCCAACTACCACTACACATTTCTTTACTCCGACAGGTGTTTGAGGGTCAACTTTCCAACCTATCGTTTTAAATATAAATCTGACTAAAAATTTCATGTTTCAAAGTTAGGCATTAAACAATTCAACATACTTTTGCCCATGTGAGCAAATGGAAACAAATCGGAATTGTAGTGACCGGAATATTTCTACTATCTCTTTCGTGGGGATTACTCATTCTCGCCAAAACACTTCTGAAGACCAACGAGAACAACAATCTTAATTACCTACCTGAAAATGTTTCTTTTGCCGTTCGTCTTGATGGTCGTGAACTTGCTGAAAAAACACTTTTTTCAGTATTCATAGAATCAAAAGATGAGCAGGTACTCGGAATGATTCAAAAACTACTAAAAGAGAAAACATCGGAAAAAAGCGAATTCAGAAATCTCGGAATAGATTATTTGTCAGACATATTGATCTTTAAAATGAGTCTTGAGAATAGACAGGTATCTGGAATGTTATTCAATGTTTCAAATCTTGGTCTCTTCAAAAAGGGATTACATGACACTCAAGTTGCGTTTGCCTGCAATGAAGATGTTGGAGTTGTTCTTTTCGATGATAATGTTCGTCCGATAGGTTTAGACCGCCTAAATGTCTATGCAGACCGTATCCTTCGTAAACCAAGCAGTACGATTGCTGATCTTGAAATCGTTCACCATCAATCAGGTACGTTCTTTGAGATCTACAGTAATGGCTCGCTATTCAATGACAACGGAATTATTGAACGTTCAGACATTCATTTTGGCTTGAGTGATCGGATGTTATTCTTAAATGGTAAAATGAAGCTACCAATAAGCCGCTCCCAAAAACTAAATTATTTACAAAAAACCCTCCTGCCGGATGGATTTCATCTTTCATGCTCACAACTCCCCCAGGTTTTGAATGATAGCTTGAAAAGTTGCCTACATAATTACGATTGTAAAATACCAGACATCCGATCACTTTCTTTGAATTTTCTAGGAACAAAGATCATTAATCACTCTTCAGGATTCTTCGTTGTGCCACAAATGGAGTTATATATAAAAACAGCTACGCCATTTAATATCACAAATTTCATCTCGAATAAAAAATTAAATAAGTCATTTGATTATCAAATAGACTCTAGTTCGATTCGATTTCAAAATGAACGTTTGTATTTCAATCAACTTTCGCCCACGGAGATTTATATAGGTATTTCAGAGAACCCGAACTGGAAAAATAATAAGGAAAAAGAATTCATTGTGGTGAAAGGGAACGTTAAACCCCTGTTGAAAATCGAGGGAGGCGGACTAATGATTTCCTTTCTTGAGATGATTCCTGGATTTAGAGCAAGCAAGGAGCTTTCCGAGCATATTGATCGTTTTGAACTGACTGTTCGACATTCAGATCGTTCAAAAGCTTTAATTCAAGGCAAAATGGTATTTGAGGAACCGTATTACCCCATGAATGAAATCATCAAATTTCTCTTAACTGGAGAATTTATCGATCAATGAATTAAAATAAGCGGGAGACTCCTTTAAACGCGAACCATACCAACTGAACATTTCTCCATCTACCAGATGGATTTCCGAACTCGGAAACAATTTTTGAAACTCCTCAAAATGATGCTCATGGAATGGAAATGGTTCTGTACTTAGAAAAACCAAATCTGGGTCTGCGCTGCCTAGTTCTTCAAGTGAAGGATAGCGATCAATTTGACAGCAATTCATATAACCTGCCTCTGAAAGCATCGCATCGATAAAGGTGTTTTTTCCTGCAACATAATAAGGATCCTTCCAGATAAAATACAATACAGATCGATCTGCTTTCCTCAATGAGTCAAAAGCGAAAGTAATATCCCCAAGTAAAAGTGCTGCTCCTTTCTCCTTGCCAGTAATTTTTCCAATTTGAGATATCATTTCTTTTGCATCTTGCAACGTATTCACATCACTGATCCAAACTGGAGCAATATCCTCCAGTGCCTCAATATCTTCCTTCGTGTTTTCTTCCTTATTAGCAATAATCAGATCAGGACAAAGCTTATTAACCTTATCCAGATCTACTTTTTTAGTTCCGCCTACTCGTGTCTTGGATATGTACCATTCCTTCGGATGAATACAAAATCGGGTGATGCCAACAACTTCCGAATCTATTCCCAAGTAAAACAATAATTCTGTTTGCGAAGGAACAAGAGAAATAATCCTCTTCGGTAAAGAATTCATTTCCACATTTCGGTCTAACTGATCCCGGAATATCATCGGTCAGGACATTGCTGAAATAATATCATATCGCGTGACGATATGGTGATTACCATTTGCTAATTTCACCAATACAGCGGGAGTATTTCGATCGATCAATTTACATAAGTAATCCAACTGCGCATTAGATTCCACGATGGGTAATGCCGCCTGCATCACGGTAGAAATTGGAGCATCTCTCAATTCAGGTGAATCTACTAAAAGCTGATATACACGACTATCATCCAACGAACCCACAAATTGATTGTCTTTTAACACTGGAATCTGAGATATGCCAAACTTGCGCATTTTAGCAATGGCATGTGAAACTAATTCTTCCGCGTACAAAGTAACCAAAGGGCTCTCAGCATGCTTAGCGACCAATTCACCGGCTGTTTTGAATTCTTCATCTAGGAATCCACGCTCACGCATCCAGTCATCATTGAAGATCTTTCCTACGTAGCGACTTCCGTGATCGTGGAAAAGAACTACTACCACATCGTCCTCTTTCAATTCACCAGAAAGTTGAAGTAGACCTTTGATAGCCGCTCCTGCGGAATTTCCAACAAAGATCCCTTCCTCACGCGCTAGCTTTCGTGTATATACGGCCGCATCTTTGTCGGTTACTTTTTCAAACAAATCTATCACGTCAAAATCAACGTTTGCTGGAAGAATATCTTCACCAATACCTTCAGTTATGTATGGATAGATCTCATTTTCATCAAAGATTCCTGTTTCCTTATATTTCTTGAATACAGATCCATAGGTGTCTATTCCCCATATCTTGATATTGGGATTTTTCTCTTTGAGATATTTACCAACCCCTGAGATCGTACCTCCTGTCCCTACTCCGACGACAAAATGTGTAATCCTACCTTCTGTTTGTTCCCATATCTCTGGACCAGTCTGTTCATAGTGCGCCTGGCGGTTAGAAAGATTGTCGTACTGATTCACATACCATGAATTTGGAGTTTCTGCCGCCAGTCTTCGTGAAACGGAATAATAGGATCGAGGGTCAGTAGGTTCAACAGCTGTTGGACAAACTACTACCTCTGCACCAACAGCTCTAAGAATATCCATTTTCTCCTTGGATTGCTTATCGTTCAGTACACAAATGAGTTTATACCCTTTAACAATACAAGCAAGTGCCAATCCCATACCTGTATTTCCTGAAGTGCCTTCAATGATAGTGCCTCCCGGCTTGATCAACCCAGCTTTTTCCGCATCCTCAATCATTTTAACAGCCATTCGGTCTTTCACTGAATTTCCGGGATTGGTTGTTTCCACTTTCGCGAGTACGGCTGCCTTAACTCCTACAGTCAGCCTATTCAATTTAACCAATGGTGTATTACCAATAGTTTCAAGTATGTTATTGTAAATTTTCATCAAAAGCTGATTTGACATTAAAGATACCAATTCAAGTTTGCAAATGTCACAGATGCACTTCCGTCATTCTTACACCTAAATAATTACAGCATATTTTCTAACCACTGTTATTGATCCATCCAGAAGAAAATAGATACTAAATTAGAAAGTATCCGTTTTTGATGAACGACGATTAACCTGACCTTTCTTTACTTTTTTAGCAAGAATAGGCAGAAGGAAAACAAAAAGTGTAAGAGCCGAAACGAATAGATCAAAGCTCTCTGATTCTATCCAGATAAAATCTTTATTGAAATGAACGAGTACCGAAAAACACAACTTCACACCTAAAATTCCGATCACAATGAATGCGGATTGCTCCAGATAAGGAAAACGTTCCATTAAAACCACAAAGTACTGAGCCACGTAACGCATAGCAAGTATACCGATAAAAACACCACCACAGATCAAGTAAATATTGGGAGTGTATGCAACGACTGCAAAAATGTTATCGATTGAAAAAACGATATCCATGAATTCAACAGCAATTACCGTAGACCAAAAAATTCCCAGCCATCCAACAGTATACCTGTAAAAAGCACTTTTTTTGACGTCTTCAACCTCCTCACTTGAATCCTTTTCTTTGATAAGGAAGTGATTAAATGCCATCCAAAGAAGATACAAACCTCCTAAGGGTTTTAACCACCATATAGATAGAATTTGTTCGACAAGTATTAATGCTACACCACGAAAAACGTATGCCCCAACAATGCCATAACGCAAGGCTTTCTTCTGCTGATCATCTGGCAAATCTTTAACCATCGTCGCGAGAACGGCAGCATTGTCAAAGGACAAGATCACTTCTAAAAGCATAATGCCAAGGACTAAAAACAACACCTGAACAGGGTTGTTAGTCAACATTTCTATAAGGTTATACCACTGTTGTTCCATAGGTGATTCGGACGCAAAGATAGCTTTCATAACACAGAAAACAATACGAAGAAAAGAATTCTGTAGATTTGTGTAGATACATGGATTTCCAACTCATATCAGACTTTCAACCAACCGGGGATCAGCCCGAAGCAATACGTCAACTGACCGAAGGACTTTATGCTGAACTACCCGCACAGACACTACTCGGTGTAACCGGAAGTGGAAAGACATTTACCGTAGCAAATGTAATTGCGGAGGTTAAACGCCCTACGCTGATTCTGTCGCACAATAAAACACTCGCGGCACAGCTATACGGGGAGTTTAAACAGTTTTTTCCAAACAATGCTGTAGAATATTTCGTTTCTTATTATGATTACTATCAGCCGGAGGCCTACCTTCCGGTAACTGATACGTATATTGAAAAGGATCTTCAGATCAATGACGAAATTGAGAAATTGCGCCTTTCAGCTACATCATCCTTATTGTCCGGTCGCAGAGATGTGATCGTGGTAGCTTCCGTTTCTTGTATCTACGGTATCGGGAATCCGAATGAATTCGCAAATAGCATTATGTACGTTAAAAAAGGACTGACCTATTCCAGAAACAAGTTCCTTTTTAAACTGGTTGAAAACCTTTATTCCCGATCAGGAAACGAATTTAAACGAGGGACTTTTCGTGTCAAGGGCGACACCGTAGACATTTATCTTGCGTATGCGGACTACGCCTTACGGATCGAATTCTGGGGAGATGACATCGAGACTATTAGTTCAATTGACCCGATCAATAATAGCCGAATTGAATCTTTTGATGAGATCAATATTTTCCCTGCAAACATATTCGTCTCCAGTCCTGAAAATACCCGAACAGCCCTTGAGCAGATTGGCGAGGACATGGTCATTCAAGTAGCGAATTTCAGAAGTTCCGGAAAGATCGAAGAAGCAAAAAGGCTGGAGGAACGTGTGAGTTATGACATGGAAATGATCCGTGAACTGGGGTATTGTTCTGGGATAGAGAATTATTCACGCTATTTCGATCAACGACAACCAGGTGAACGACCGTTCTGTTTGTTGGATTACTTTCCCAAAGATTTTCTAATGGTCATCGATGAGAGTCATGTGACTGTGCCACAGATCCGTGCAATGTATGGTGGTGATCGATCACGAAAGATCAATCTCGTAGATTATGGATTCAGACTACAAGCTGCAGTAGATAACCGTCCATTGAAATTTGAGGAATTTGAGACCTTGCTGAATCAAACGATCTATGTCTCCGCTACTCCCGCTGATTACGAAATCGCGCAATCTGAGGGTATATTGGTAGAACAGGTTATACGCCCAACCGGACTGCTCGATCCGATCATTGAAGTTCGTCCGTCGAAACACCAGATCGACAATCTCATTGAAGAGATCCATATCCGAATAAGTCGTAACGAACGTACTCTTGTAACCACGCTAACCAAACGCATGGCGGAGGAACTTCAGAAATACCTCGACAAACTAGGAATACTATGTCGTTATATACACAGCGACATCGATACGATCGAACGAGTGGAGATTTTGCGTCAGCTTCGCTTAGGCACCTTTGACGTATTGATCGGAGTGAATTTACTTCGCGAAGGACTGGATCTTCCAGAGGTATCCCTCGTGGCCATACTAGATGCAGATAAGGAAGGATTTCTTCGAAATGAACGGTCGTTAGTACAAACGGTAGGACGAGCAGCGCGAAATATCAATGGTACGGTACTCATGTATGCCGACAAGATGACCGATTCCATGCGAAAAACCATTAATGAAACGGCTCGAAGAAGAGCGCTTCAGATGAAATACAATGAAGAAAACGGACTCACACCAACTCCACTTACAAAATCCAAAGAAAAGATCCTGGAGTCCACCAAAGTTGCAGACGGCGATCAAATGTTGCGTCACATGAAATACGAGCTCTCAGAAGATTTGCCATTGGCTGCCGATCCTGTGGTAGCGTATATGTCAGAAGAACAACTTAATAAAGCTATAA
This sequence comes from Crocinitomicaceae bacterium, assembly GCA_044340465.1. Lineage (GTDB taxonomy): Bacteria > Bacteroidota > Bacteroidia > Flavobacteriales_D > Crocinitomicaceae > M0103. The sequence goes on from JBIITO010000022.1 coordinate 20,592, forward strand.
TATTTACTAGAAAGGAAATGGAGAAGGCAGCTAAAGAGCTTGATTTCATTGAGGCCGCCCGCCTGAGAGATGAACTATATGCACTGGAAGAACGAAAGAAAAAATCAACTATTTAAATATGAATCTTAAAACACTCATCGGACAACTGCAGTTACTAGCTATTCTCGAAGGAATATCGTACATCTCTTTTGGAATAACTATGCCTTTAAAATACATTTATGGTTTGAAGGGACCCAATTATGTTGTAGGCGTATTACATGGAGTACTTTTTATAGGCTACTGTTTATGGGTAATCATAGCCTTTCAAAAACAAAAAATTTCTCTCCAGGAAACATTTCTATTACTTCTTTCTTCTATTGTTCCATTCATGACTTTTTGGGCGGAACGTAAAATTCTCAAAGAGAAGAACTGATTTGCTGACGTATCATTGGTTATACTCTGTCATTATTAATCTCTTCATCGTTATATTAAAATTAAAGCGATGAAATACAATATGGAATTCAAGGAAGTACACAACGACAGTGGTTGGATGCGATTGCTCTCTAAAATGACACAATAACATCGAACAGATATTTCCTACCTTTGCCGACATGGATAATCGAAAACATGTAGAGGTTTGCTTCACCCCCGGCGAATATGCCTATTACAAAGATGAATTTGAGATCGTTGTGGTTATCGATGTACTCAGGGCTACCTCAGCTATTTGCGCTGCATTTGACAATGGGATTAAATCGATCATCCCAGTTCCAACAGTAGAAGAAGCTCAGGAATACAAACGCAAAGGATTTCTAGCAGGGGCAGAACGTAAAGGGCAGATCGTTGAAGGATTTGATTTTGGTAATTCACCCTTCTCCTACATGAAAGAAGAATTTCGTGACCAGGAGGTGGTCTTAACTACCACTAACGGTACCAAATCGCTTCATGTCGCAAAAGATGCCGAAGTAGTCGTAGTAGGATCGTTTTTAAATCTGGAAGCTCTTTCGAAATGGCTTTCGGAGCAAGATAAAAATGTACTTTGTTTGTGTTCAGGTTGGCAAGACAAATTCAACCTCGAAGATACGATCTGCGCCGGTGCAATCTCCGACTATTTGATCTCAACAGGCAATTTTACTTCCGATGAAGACTCTTCTATTGCTGCGAAATATTTATATCTCTCGGCTAAAGACAATTATTTCGGTTACCTTAAATCAAGCTCACATCGAAGAAGGCTAAAAAACCTTCATCTGAATAAAGACATAAAATATTGCCTCACACCAAATCAGACAGATGTCATTCCGATCCTCAAAAATGGGAAACTGGTTAAATTATAATTGGATCTTTTTTCTTGTTTCGCCACTTATCCTAGCGTTAACTTCCCATGAAATTAAGGTCCAGCAACGATGGGGTTTCTATGGTCACAAACGAATCAACAGAATTGCACTTTTCACACTTCCTCCAGAAATGTTCGGATTCTACAAAGAACATTTGGAATACCTTACAGAACATGCCGTTGACCCAGACAAAAGACGCTATGCCGTTGAAGGTGAAGCCCAATGTCATTACATCGATCTGGATCATTATTACAAAAAGGGAGAAGATCCATTTCAAATGATTCCAAAACGCTGGGAAGAAGCGATTAAAAAATATACGGAAGATACATTACAGGCATATGGGGTCGTTCCCTGGCATATAAATCTAATGAAGTATAAGCTTCAGAAAGCATTTGAAACACGAAATGTGGATCTCATACTAAAATACTCTGCGGATATTGGTCATTACATTGGTGATGCGCATGTCCCACTGCATACAACCGAAAACTACAATGGTCAACTCACAGGACAAATAGGGATCCACGGACTTTGGGAAAGTCGCTTAGTTGAACTAAATGCTGAATTTTATAATTACTTCGTTGGTAAAAGCGAATACATTAAAAATACGCTCGATTTGGCATGGGGAGCGGTTAGAGACTCTCATCTCGCAGTTGATTCAGTCTTGAGTATAGAACGAGAACTCACCAAAATATTCCCTTCTGATCAGAAATACAGCTTTGAAAAACGAGGAAACCTAACGTCGTTGGTTTATTCCTATGAATTTTCACAGGAGTACCACAAGCGAATGAATGGAATGGTTGAACGTCGAATGCGAGCCGCTATTTTGGCAGTTGGCTCAATCTGGTATACAGCCTGGGTGGATGCCGGACAACCTGATCTAAGATCATTGCAAAATAGCCCTCCTTCTGCCGAACTTATACAAGAAATGAAAACGTTGGACCAAGAATTTAACAATCATAAACACAAAGGAAGAATCTGCGAATAACAACATCACGAATAGTTCTATTGACATGTAAACATATCTTTTTAACACAAGAGAACTTAAATGAAACAAAAATGATATTCGTTATCACCAGCTTCCACCAGCACCACCACCACCAGAACTTCCTCCACCAAAACCTCCGAAGCCGCCGAAACCTCCGCCTCCAGAACCAAATCCTCTATGATGTCCACCGAAACCTCCACCAAAAAAGATTCCGCCTGCACCCATGGTGAAACCACCACCTCCTCTGTTTCGAAAGATAAGAAGGACGACGATAATGATAATAATAATAGCTACCAATGCCCCCGGAAGCTCATCCTTTGAATTTTGTTTGGAGTACGCATCCGAGTTGTACTCTCCTACAGCAAGGGACTTTAGCACCTTTATCGCGGCAAAAATCCCTTCTGAATAAGCCTCTTGTCTAAAACGGGGGATCATTTCATTATCCACGATCTCTTTGCATGTCAGATCAGGAATAGCTCCTTCAAGCCCACGCCCGGTACCAATAAATACTTTTCGCTCGTTTTTTGCACCTGTAGGTTTAATCAGAATTAGAACCCCATTGTCTTCTTTGGCCTGACCAATACCCCATTTATCGATTACCCGTGATGCAAATTCCCAAGGCTCATATCCGTTTAGGTCATCTACGACAAGTACTGCGATCTGATTGGAAGTCGAATCAGCAAACATAGCCAGTTCTTTCTCTAACTCCTGAACTTCAGCTTGAGAAACGAGATTGGGAAATTCCGCCGATAAATTATTGAATAACTTAGGGGGATGGGGTCGTTCAGGCAAACCTCTTTGTCCAAAAATGCTTTGAGAAAAGAGGAACATTGATAAAATGACAATCAGACTTTTCATTTCCCGAAGGTCATTTCGTTGGATAATTCATTTCGATCGTCCACATTTCTTGGAAAATGATCGGCCAAATGTTCCCCTGTTTGTTCAATTCCTTTGATCAGACCGTCGGCGTAACTTGATTGTTTAAAGTCAATGATCATTTGCTCTTTGATGCGATCCCAAAATCCTGATTGAACTTTTTCATGAATTCCTTTATCACCAATAATGGCCAATTTTCTGTCATCAGTGGCAATATAAAAAAGTACACCATTTCGATCATCTGTACGGTCCATACCTAATTTTCTGAACAAGCGAAAAGCTTTCTGAACCGGATCACCGGAACACTTGTGATCAACATGCACACGGATTTCGCCTGAAGTTTTCAATTCTGCATCTTCAATAGCACTAATGATCCGTTCTTGATCCTGATCCGAAAAAAATGGGTTTGCCATCGTAAAAGAAAAGCGACCAAAGTCGCTCTTAACTTATTGTTTTCTCATGCTTTTAATGTCAGGTGCTTGTTCTGCACCTTCTTGTGCCTGGAAATAAGCTTTTTTCTCAAAACCAAAAATCCCAGCCCAAATATTTCTTGGAAATCTGCGAATGTAGGTATTGAAATCTCCCACTACGTCATTAAAATCTCCACGTGCTTTTGCAATACGGTTTTCCATTCCTTCGTATTGTGCCTGAAACCCAATAAATGCGTCACTGGCTTTAAGGTTCGGGTAATTCTCAGATACAGCAAGTAATCTACCCAAGGCCTGACCGAACTGATCCTGAGCTTTTTGGAATTTATCCAAATTTTCTTGAGTCATATCATCAATGTTTACCGTAACCCTCGTTGCATTAGCGCGCGCCTCAACAATATCTTTTAAAGTAGATTTCTCATAATCTGCGTTCGCCATTACGAT
>JBIITO010000100.1:0-7728 GCA_044340465.1 Crocinitomicaceae bacterium
ACGCCTGAGAATTTGCGTATCCGTAAGATTCTGTTGAAGGAAACAGATCGTAAGCGTTCATCAAAATAAGCTATACTTATAAGAAAAGCGTATGTTTTTCGTTGAATAGGATGAGTTGTTCATTTTCCTGTTCATAACATTTATGGGATGTCGGGAAGGAATAATTGCAAAGTGACTAATTTGTTTATCAAATTGACCGCTTATGTTTGATGACGAAGAAGACGAAGGATTCGACGGTAATTTGAGCGAGGATCTGGAAAAGTTTGAGTCATTTCTGAAAGGAAATGCCATCGGATTTATGGACAGCGACCGTTTGGAAGCATTGATTGATCATTTTTTGATCAACAATCAATATACCAAGGCTAAGGTTTGCGCAGAGCATGCGATTACCCAGTTTGCTTACAGTCCATTATTTTATTTGAGAAAAGCACAGGCTATTTCTGCAATGGGCGAATTGAAGGAGGCCTTAAAGATCTTGAATCAGATTGAGAAATGGGAGGCTCCCTCATGTGAATTGCTTCTTACAAAAGCATCGATTTTTAGTCAGTTACGCGACCGCAAGAATGCGATTAAATATTTTTCTGAAGCATTGTCACTTTCTGAACCGGAAGACCGAGACGAGATTTATCTTGATCTTGCAATGGAATATGTCAATGCGGGAGATTACAAAAAGGCAGTGAGTATTTTGAAAGAAGCAATTATAAATAATCCGTACAACGAAGGGGCAATTTATGAGATAGCCTTTTGCTACGATCAGTTGGGTGAATATGAACAAGCCATTAGGTGCTATTCTGATTTCCTAGATGAGAATCCTTATTCATTTACGGCTTGGTACAACCTTGGGAATGCCTATTCCAAAATGGAAGATTATGAAAAAGCTATTTGGGCATATGACTACTGTTTGATAATCAATGAGGATTTTGGTCCGGCTTGCTTTAATATGGGTAGTGCTTATCTATCCTCTGAGGAATATGGTAAAGCTATAGAATACTTGGAGCGTTGTATGGAGCTCGACGGTGAAGACGCGATGGCGCTGTGCTATCTTGGCGAGGCTTACGAGCAACTTAATGAGTTAGCAAAAGCAAAATTATGTTATAGCAGGAGTATAGAGTTAGCTCCAGCCTTGCCCGATTCCTGGCTTGGCTTGGGGATCGTTGAAGATCTGGAAGGCAATACGGAAGTGGCACTAACTTTTTTACTTAAAGCTGCTGAGCTAGATCCAGAGAATGCGGGCGTATATCATGTTCTTGCCGGGGCCTATGAAAAGCTCAATGATTTAGATGCTTCGTTCGAATATTACCGAATTTCATTAAATCTTGACCCCCTTGATGAGGATTGTTTGACCGACTTTATTCAGCTTTTAGCAGATTCATCCTTGTTGGAAGCCTATCGTTTTATTACTCAATTTAAACTGGAAAATGAACAAAATAAGATTGCTTCGGTTCTAGAAGTCAATATTTTATGGTTGATGGGTAGAAAAAGTGAGGCCTTGTCTTTGTTTGCAATCTGTGTTGAAGTGGATAAAGAAAAAGCAAGGGAAATATTCACTATTAATCCTGACCTTTCAAATATCGAGGAATTTGTACATTTGACCGAAGAATAAAAATCGATGAACTTTGAACTTCCCTTCATTCCTGTACGGAGTGAGAAACCTAGACAAAAAGGTATTACGATGATGATGGATAAAGGGCTTAGCTTAAACGAGGCGGCAAATTTTGTTCAGGCATCCGGACACTTGACAGATCTAGTGAAATTCGGGTTCGGTACAGCATATGTTACCAATGATCTCCAGAAGAAGCTCGACCTATATAGAGAGGCAAACATTAAACCGTATTTCGGTGGAACACTATTTGAATCTTTTTATGCAAGAGGTCGTTTTGAAGATTACTTAAGATTGCTTGATACATACAAGATGGATACCGCTGAAATTTCAGATGGGTCTATTATCATTCCACATGATGATAAGTGTGAGCTTATTCGCAGAATGGCCAAGAATTTCACTGTGCTTTCTGAGGTAGGATCCAAAGATGCGGGAATACTTATTTCTCCTGGCAAGTGGATCAAAATGATGAGCACAGAGCTAGAAGCGGGAAGCTGGAAAGTTATCGCAGAAGGTCGAGAAGCCGGAAATGTGGGTGTCTTCAGACCAAATGGAACAGCTCACACAATGCTAATCAACCGCATTACAGCGAAAGTTGATCCAGAAAGTATTTTATGGGAGGCTCCTCAAAAAAATCAGCAGGTATGGTTCATAAAGCTTTTTGGTGCTGAGGTAAATCTAGGAAATATAGGTCCCAATGAATTAATCCCTCTTGAGTGTTTACGTCTCGGTTTGCGTGGTGATACCTTTTTTGAATTTCTCCCAAAAGATTTTGCAGATCGTTTGAAACAAGTTAATGATGAGGAGGAAGAAATCGAGACCGAAGTAGAATGAACTTTCGTAAACTGAAAGAAATTTCGGGTCATGCTGCTGGTGTTTATTCTCTTGATATTTTTGAAAATGCCCTTTATTCAGCGAGTGCTGATAAATTTGTTGCACGATGGAAAATAGACGAGGGAATTCAGGATAAATTTTCCATCCGTTTCGATCAAGCGGTCTATGCTTTGTGTTTATTTGACAATCATTCAAAATTAGCTGTAGGTCTGGCTAATGGTGATCTTCATTTTTTCGAATTAAGGGAGCGAAAAGAAATTAAATTTTATACGCAACATCGAAAGGCTATCTTCTGTCTTTCTGAAAATAGAATTCAAAATCAGCTCTATGCGTCCGACGCAGATGGTAATCTGTCTGTTTGGGATACGGTTACATCGGAATTGCTAGCCTATTTGCCCTTCGATTGCGGTAAAATCCGAAGGGTTGCGATAAGTTCAGATGGTGCACGAATCGGTTTAGCTTGTCAGGACGGATCTGTTCGTGTTCTTCTGACTGAGAGCTTGAATCAAATTTTAAATTTTCATGCGCACAAGGATGGTGTTACATCTATTTTGTTTCATCCGTGTGATCCTGAAATCCTTTTTACAGGAGGAAAGGATGCCTGTCTTAAGAAATGGAACCTTTATTCAGGAACATGTTTGAAGTCTATTCCTGCACACCATTACGCGATTTATGATCTCATCACGCTTCAAGATGATAATATAATGGTTTCAGCAAGTCGTGATAAGACGATCAAGGTTTGGGATTCAGAAACATTGGAGATTCAACAGCGTCTCGATTTTAAGCATGGTGGACATCGTCATTCGGTGAATGCACTAGTGAAAATAGATGAATATAATTTTTGCTCTTCCTCGGACGACCGAAAAATAATCTTTTGGAGTGTCAATGTTGATTCTCCCATTTGATTGAATCATTCCTAGGGATTTCTTCCTAAGGTTTTTAACCTTTTTCTGTGTGAGATAAAGGCTTCGAGAAAGCTTCCTTTTAAATTATAACGGATACCATGCTCCATAGCGATTTGCTCAACCAACGGTGCGATCTTGGGATAATGCATGTGACAAATATTTGGAAAAAGATGATGTTCGATCTGATAATTGAGTCCGCCCGCATACCATCCAAGAATTTTATTCTTTCTCGCAAAATCTGAAGTTGCAAAAAGCTGATGAACCTCCCATTCGTGATGTATTCTTCCCATAGAATCTGGTAATGGCTGCTGTGCTCCTTCTACAATATGTGCCATTTGAAAAATAGTACTCATGATGATCCCTGCAGTGAGATGGAGCAGGCAAAATCCAAGAAGGATTTCATACCAGCTGAATGTTGTAACACGTAGCGAGAGTCCAATGATCACGACGAAATAGATCAGTTTAGAACAGATAAGTTTGGTCATTTCTTTTGATGCATTTTTTCCTTGATTTAGTGTGATACCGTTCTTGTTGAATTCGGCCAACTGCTTAAAATCGGTGATTAACTTCGATAGTGTCATGAAACCGTATAATAAAAAAGCATATATATGTTGATGTTTATGATAGCGTTTCAGCGGTGCATGCTCAGATAACCGCAGAGCAGCTTTCGTTTCTATGTCCTGATCGTATCCGTAAATATTTGTGAAGGTGTGATGTAAGACGTTGTGTTGGATCTTCCAATTTAGGGTGTTACTTCCCAATAGAAAAATAGTTGCTGCAAATAATTTATTGACCCATGCTTTGCTCGAAAAAGCACCATGAGCGGCATCATGCATTACGGACATTCCGATGCCGGCCTCCCCAATTCCCATGACAACTATCAGTAGAACGGCAACAGCTGGTTTCAATGGAATCAGAAGGAGCAGAATAAATGGTAGAATGTACATGGTCAGCATGAATATGGCTTTTAGAATCATTCTGTAATCACCTTTCAGAGATATGTCCTGAACTTTGAAGTAATTTAGAACCTGTTTTTTTAACTCAACGACGAATTTTTTCTGGACAGGATCTTCTGATTGGAATTTGATCATTTTCATTTGACAGAAACTGTTTTCTAATTTCAGTTGTTCGAATGCAAATAGATTATTTTTATTAGATCGTCTTATTGAGTGTTGTCAGCATATTTCAATATTTATATCACTTATTTGGTCAGAAGTAAAATGTCATCTTCAATTTGATCAATGAACTATACGCTGACTAATAAACCGAGCGAACGTTCGATGAATACACTGTTTAAACTAGAAAGCGTGGGCGGTTCACTCCACTTTGGTTCTCTTCGCGCTCACTCTTCGGTTCTGATGATAGGAGGATGCTTTTTTGAGGTTAATAAAAATGGAGCGTGCCTATACCTCAAAAAAACGTAATTATTTGAAGATAAAAATTTATGCGTTCAAAAAATAACCTTTTATTTTCTAAATTTGCCACGCGGAATACGCACGTATATTTGAGTAATTAACATCCCAACAATAAAAACAATGAGAAGAATTACAGTTGCTAAAGGAGATGGTATAGGTCCTGAAATAATGGATGCCACTTTAGCTATTATTAAGGCAGCCGGTGCGCAAATTGAAATTGACGAGATAGAGGTAGGAGAGAAAGTATATCTATCAGGAAATACATCTGGTATCTCTGACGAATCTTGGGATATTATCCGTCGCAATAAGATCTTTTTAAAAGCTCCAATTACTACACCACAAGGTGGAGGATACAAAAGTCTTAATGTAACGACTCGAAAATTTCTGGGATTATATGCAAACATTCGCCCGTGTGTGAGTTTACATCCTTTTGTTGAGACTAAGCACCCTAAAATGGATTTAGTGATCGTTAGGGAAAATGAGGAGGATCTTTACGCAGGGATTGAACATCAACAGACAGACGAGGTTGTACAATGTTTAAAGCTGATCAGCCGACCAGGTTGTGAAAAGATCGTTCGTTATGCTTTTGAATATGCTAAACAGTACAAAAGAAAGAAGGTAACTTGTTTTACGAAAGATAATATCATGAAACAAACAGATGGTTTGTTTCATCAGGTATTTGATGAGATTGCGAAGGAATATCCTAGCATCGAAAATGAGCATTGGATCATTGATATAGGTGCTGCTAAATTAGCAGATACACCTGAGACTTTTGATGTTATTGTGATGCCAAACCTGTATGGGGATGTAATGAGTGATGTTGCTGCACAGATCGCTGGTTCAGTTGGGCTTGCGGGCTCAGCAAACATTGGTGAGGAATGTGCCATGTTTGAAGCAATACATGGATCTGCACCTCGTCGAGCCGGCCAGAATTTGGCAAATCCATCAGGGTTAATTCAAGGAGCTATTTTAATGCTTGTGCACATTGGTCAAACAGAGGTAGCCGAGAAGGTTCAAAATGCATGGCTTAAAACAATCGAGGAAGGAATTCACACGTATGATATTTACAACGAAGGTTCTAGCAAGGAAAAGGTCGGGACAAAGGAATTCGCTGAGGCAGTGATCCGAAATCTGGGTCAAAAACCATCTACATTGCAGCCGGTAAGTTATGAAAAGGGAGCAACACTAAATCTTCCAAAATATCAGCGTAAAGCACCGAAGAAAAAAGAATTACAAGGAGTAGATCTTTTTGTTCATTGGACTGGCGATAACGCAGATAAATTGGCTGACATCGTGAATCAGTTGAACACAGCTGATGTTAAACTGAATATGATCACCAATCGTGGGATAAAAGTGTATCCGAATGGATTCCCTGAAACGTTCTGTACGGATCATTGGCGTTGTCGTTTCAAGCCGAATGATGGTAAAACTTTGACCAAAAAGGATATTATTGGTTTATTGAGTCAGGCGGAAGAAAAGAATATCGATGTCATTAAAACGGAGAATTTATATGCGTTTGATGGGAAACCGGCATTCTCACTTGGACAAGGACAGTAATAACAGAAACCTGAACCATAACATGAAAAAGCGAAGCTCCAGCTTCGCTTTTTTTATACTCTTATGTGGACGTATTCTTATAAATTCTTCTCGATCACCTCTTTTAATTTTGTTTCCTCCATCGCCCCATTCTGTTTCCACACTTCCTTGCCATCTTTGAACAAGATGAAAACAGGTACCGACTGAATCTGATATTTTGTTGCCAGTTCGGTGCTTTTATCGACATCTATTCTTAAAACGGACGCTTTACCAGTGTATTCTTTTTCCAGACGATCGATGATCGGAGCCATTTTACGACACGGAGAACACCACACGGTATGGAAATCGACCAGTACCAGTTTGTTTTGGGTCAGTAACTTATCGAATTGTTTTGCACTCATTTCCTGTATGTGTTCATCTTTGGTAACAGTGGCCGCGGTTACTGGATTTCCGTTTGCTTGCCATGCAGAGATCCCTCCTTCTAAATTGTACACATGCTTAAATCCATTCTGAACCATTATTTCTGCGGCTTGAGCGCTTCTGCCACCAGCCTTGCAATACACCAGAATATTTTTTGATGCATCCATTACCTTGATCTTCTTGGTGAACTCCGGATCATAAAAATCAATGGTACTCGCTTGATCAATAGTACCGCCTGCCGTTTCTTCCGGTGTGCGGACATCTAAAATGATTGTGTTCCCATTGGCTACTAATTCTTTGAATTTCGCTACGTCCACATTCTGAACACTCGCCAATCCAGGCTGGTTTTGCGAGGTACAGTTCGGAAATAAAAACAGAATAAAGAACAGGGTAGAGGCAAAGGCGATGTGTTTCATTTCAAAGGGATTTAAAGTCGTTTGTACGAAAGTAATTATTATCCTTTTGAGCGAAAGTGACTTATGTTACATTTTGATTTTTTACTAGGCTGGGTTTGAAAGATAAAGCAGCTGCGCAGAGTAAATGTAGCGGCCTTTAAAAAATAAACTAATCAATGGCTATAGCACTCTCCATTCACAGGTTCGGAGTCGCCATTGGCACTGCTCCAATTACCATTATATTGAACACCACTGCAATCGTTAATAAGAACATAAGTTCCGGAATAAAATCCAGGTGATGGTGGGTTTGCTTGAGCATTTCCAACAACATAAAATTTCGTATGTTCCATTACTCTATCGCAATTGCAATCTTCAATTGGGTTGTTGGGTTCAGGTGTTTCGTCCTGACAAGATGCAGATACAAATAAAAAGCATATTGAAAAGAGAAAACTCACAAATCTAATTTTCATAGTTTATTTTTTTGGAAGGCTTAGTATCAGATACCGACTTTAATTAAAAATGCTTGTCGTGAACTTTACCAGTAGAACGTAAATAGATTACGCTCACCCACACGAACTTTGTATAAAAATAGTAATATGAAGTTAGTAGAATTTTTCAATAAT
>JBIITO010000023.1:0-24239 GCA_044340465.1 Crocinitomicaceae bacterium
ATGTAGGTGGTGTATTGGCGTTGGAGTACGTTTTGATAAAATACTTCATTCCAGAGGTGAATTGGGCATCATTATACCCTGTTTCGGAAGAAAGTGATGATTTTACTTTGCCATCAAGTGAGATGCAACAGATATCTTTTGTAATTGCATTTTTCTCTGCTGCCGAATAATAGATCTGACCTTCTTTCTCATCAATTCCATAAAAATCGATCACATCCCATTGACCTTTAGTTAGTTGGGTCATTTGGCCGTCAAAAGTCAATTTGTAAATGTGATTGAAGCCACTAGCTTCACTTGTTCGAAGGATCATATTACCTTCAGACAAGATAAAGAGATTGTTATCTATATCAATATACGTGTTTGATACCTCCTCAAAAAACATATGGTGAATAGGTTTTTTTCCTGTCACATCAATGAGATGATACTTTAAGTGGTTCTGTTCTCTGTTAAGCGTTTGCAGGATGAGTTTATTGGAACTTGTTGACCAATCAATCCGGGGGATGTACTCATATTCTCCAAGATCAACCGTTGTGGATCTGCCGCTTTTTATATTTAAAATGTGTGCGCTTACCTTACTGTTCGCTTCGCCGGCCTTTGGATACTTGTAGGTGTATTTTGTTGGGTATAGTTCGCCAAAATAGGTTAGTTGATATTCCTTAACATACTTTTCGTTAAACTTTAAATATCCGATAAATCTGCTGTCAGGAGACCAATCATAGGCTTTTGTGATGGAAAATTCTTCCTCATAGACCCAGTCCGTTGAACCGTTGTTAAGTTCATTTTGCTTTCCGTCTTGTGTCAGTTGTTTTATGGAATGATTAGAAAGATCCTTTACATAGATGTTCTTCTCATATATGTACGACACTTTCATTCCGTCGGGTGAGTATTCCGCGAGTGTTTGAGGTTGATGTGTCTCATCCAAAGGTTCAAGTAATCCGGATTGTAGATCATATAGGTAATGAACGGCTAGATAGCTTCTTCTGTATACAGGGGTAGATTCAGTAATGAGTAATACTTTCGATTCATCTTCATTGAAGTAATACTCTTCGACTGTGATCTTTTTACCTTGGTATTTCAGTTTTTCGGAAGGAATGAGAACCGTTCCTTGGTCATTAGATTTTGTTATCGAGTACTTTGTAATATTTTGAATTTTATTGACTTCGTTGAGCCGTGTGTAATGAATACCATCTTTCATAGATTTAAATCCTTCAACACTCTTGGCACGAAAAGCATTTTCCTTCCAAATCTTTTCAATACTTAGTGATTGGGAGTATGAATTACCAAAAATTATAAAAAGGAAAAAGAAAATGCGTGTTTTGACCATCTTTAGTTACTATTCATTCACGAATATAGTAATGCTTTGTGATTGGTTTTTTGGTTCGTTGAAAAGATTAAAAAGTGCTGAATTGTAAATTGGAACTAGATCCTCCTATTTGGTCTATTTTTGCCCGGAAGTAAATTATTAAGAACTAATCAGAGAAATGGAATGAGTAGAATGTGCGTCATTGTTAGTTTGTTATTGCTCAGTATATCTGTCTGTGCTCAGACTATTTCTTCTGTTCGTCAATTCAGTGTTGGACAAAATGTGACTATTCGTGGTGTGATCACTAACGGGACCGAATTAGGCAATATTCGTTACATTCAGGATGCTACAGGTGCATTGCCAGCGTATGGATCTAATTTAAATAGTGTTCGGAGAGGTGATTCAATAGAAGCAACCGGTATGTTATATGATTTTAACGGTCTATTGGAATTATCACCTACTTCTAGTTACACGAATCACGGTAAAGCTAAAGTTATTTCGACTCCATTGATTATTCCTATATCAAGTGCAGGTGAATCTATGGAGGCACAATTGGTGTGTATTGAAAATGTTATGTTTACGAAAACGGGCACATTTGGAAATTCAGGAAGCAATAGTACGGTCCAAATCACAGATGGCACAAACAGTATAGATGTGAGGATTAATTCCACCACAAATATTGATGGTTCCATTATTCCTTCCGGTCGAGTTTCGGTGATCGGTTTGCTGGGACAGTATAATTCTAAATATCAATTGATTCCAAGGGATTTAAACGACATTTTTCCATACTTGATGCCAAATAGAGAAATCAATGTTAAATTGAATGGTACTACTGTTTTAAATAACGGCACTTATGTATTGGGAAATAACGCATCTAATTCAATGGTTATCGAAAACAAAGGTTCTGGAGTACTTTCTATTGTGGGAGCTTCTTTTTCTGGAACGAATTCTACGGAATTCTCTACTACACTCAATGCGTGCGAACTGGAGTCCTTAACATCGAGTTCATTTATTCTAAAATTTAATCCTTCAGGAATAGGAACTCGTATTGCTACTTTATCTATAACGTCCGATGATTCTGATGAAAATCCATATAGAATCAAGTTGATCGCTGTTGGTACTGATGGCTTAGCCACATCGCCTTCTACCAATCCATCCAATCTCACTTTCCCGAAAATAGAGGCCTATACCTTGAGCGGACAATATTCTGCGGGAACGAATGCTCAAAATTACCTTGTACTTTTGAAAATTGGAAGTCCAATTACCGCCGTACCCGCAGATGGTTCCACCTACAGAAGAGGAGATTGGCTGGGAGATGCGAAAGTTGCCTATGTGGGTTCTGGAACGTTCTTTACACCAAGAGGGATTTTTGCAAACCAGAATTACTACTTCAAGATATTTGCCTTCAATGGTCCCGAAGGTTTCGAAAACTACCTGACAACTAATCCGGCTACAGGCTCGGTTGTAAGTTTAGGTTCTCAGATAGGCACTTATTATAAGAGTATAAAAGCCTCCTCTACTAATTTACTGTCACAATTAACGGATCTGATTAATAATCATACGTTTGTTTCGTACTTTAATTTCAAACAGACAATGATGAATCAATTTGAAGTCAAGGATACTACCGCTGGTAAGTCTTATGTCACTTGTGTTTACACAGGAGAAAAGAAAGTGTTTACAGATCCGTTTGAGTGGACGAGCTTGGGTTATTCTCGAGAGCATACTTATTCGCATTCGTGGATGCCTACCTATCCGTGTGATAGTCCGGAAAAACCGGAATATACAGATCAGCATAATTTGTTTCCTACAAACTTTCAGAAAGCAAATAAACCAAGAAGTAATCTCGCATTCATGGATATTACGGGGGATACTGTTTATTCCTATTTAGGGGGGAATGTGGGTTACAATGGATCGCAATTGGTTTACGAACCGAGAGATGAACAAAAAGGGAATATTGCTCGTGCCATATTTTACATGGCAACTTGCTATAATGGTGTATTAGGAAACAATTGGCATATTCCACCCACAAAAGACTACCCGGATATAATACAGAACGAGGAATCCCTAAAAAATTGGCATTTTAATGATTTGCCGGATAATTATGAGATCGCCCGACATGAATATATTTATAGTTTGCAAGGAAATCGAAATCCTTTTATTGACTCCATACAATTTGTTTGTAATATTCAGTTCTCAGATATGTCTTATGTTGCTGACGATTATTCGCTAGGTTTGGAAGAAAAATTGGATGCCAACCTAGTTGTATTTCCCGTCCCCACAAGTGATAAGATATTTATTCAGGTTAATGGTACAGAGATCCGATCATGGAATCTAATGGATATGAAGGGAATTGTGGTTGATTCCGATACGAATATTCATTTGCCTTTGCTTACACTTGAGGCCTCATCTTTGAGTGCAGGAACTTACATAATCAAGGTGGAAACACCATTCGGGTATGCACAACGACAGTTCATTATTCAATAGTGAATCAGTATATTTTAATCATAATTGTTTCAAGTCTTTGGGCATGCTCCTCTGCAAACCATACTTCCATCGTCGCATCAAATCCAAATGTCGGTGGAACGGAATCCAACAGACCGGACTCAATGATCCAGCCATTTCGTGATACTCTAAACCTGAAAATGGGTGATATAATTGCGTATTCTTCTCGTGGGATGGTAGCCCAGCGACCGGGTTCAGATTTGATGAACTGGGTCGCTGATGCCGTTTTTACCAATCAAACCAAATCAGTCCGTTTATCGGAACCCGTAATGTGTTTGCTGAATACTTCGGGAATCCAGTCAACGATCAATAAAGGGGAAGTCACGTTGTCAGACTTTATTAAGTTAATGCCTTTTGATAATGAGTTCGTTTGGGTACGTATGCCTGCGTCATCACTTTCGGATATTGAAGATTACATAAAAAGTACCGGAGGAGAGCCTGTTTCCAATGCACGAATGATCGATGGGAAATTGATGTTGAATGGGTGGAGACCTGAAACGACTTCTTTTCTCGTAATATCATCGGATTACCTTTTTAACGGTAGAGACAAGGCAACTTTTTATGAAAAGCGCATTGAGTCCAATTTTACCATTAAGTTGGTTCGAAATGCACTCATAGAAGAAGCCACGATTCAAAGGGAACTTCAGATCGATACAATGATTAGAATCCAGTTTTAGGCAACGGAACTGAAAAGAGGAACATTCATTCGGAATACACCCATTTTAACTGATCTTTGTTAGCAGGACCCCAATTATAGGTGGCTAAGAAGCCGAAAAATTGTACCCGCTTAACCATTTTCCTTACCAATGATACACCTTCCAACATTGACACTTTTCCATCGAATCATCGTGAATTATGCGCAATTTTTTGGTAGCTATTGAAATACTTGAATTATGTGCGAGAGAAATAAAAAACGCCGAATTAATCCGGCGTTTCGATTCATATAAATCTTTATTTACAAATGGATTACTTCTCCGTATGCATGTGCTGCAGCTTCCATAACTGCTTCAGACATCGTGGGGTGTGGGTGTACCGTTTTGATCAATTCCTCCCCTGTTGTTTCCAGTTTGCGAATTGCTACGATTTCTGCGATCATTTCCGTTACATTGGCACCAATCATGTGTCCGCCTAACAATTCACCATATTTCGCATCGAAGATCAGTTTTACGAAACCATCTTTTGCACCTGCTGCACTTGCTTTGCCCGACGCTGAGAACGGGAATTTTCCTACTTTGATATCAAACCCGGCCTCTTTTGCTGCTTTTTCGGTGTAACCTACAGAAGCAATCTCAGGCGAACAGTAGGTACATCCCGGGATGTTCTTATAGTCCAATGGCTCAGGGTGATGACCTGCAATTTTTTCTACGCAGATAATTCCTTCTGCGGATGCTACGTGTGCAAGGGCTGGGGTAGGGATCACGTCACCGATGGCATAATATCCTGGTATGTTCGTTTGGTAATAATCATTAACAAGAATTCGTCCCTTATCAACCACAATTCCAACTTCTTCCAATCCAAGGTTTTCTATGTTAGCCTGAATTCCAACAGCGGAAAGTACGACATCACATTCAATTTTCTCCTCTCCTTTGGCTGTTTTGACAGAAACCACACATCCTTTACCTTTGGTGTCTACGGATTCAACAGATGCTTCCGTCATGATATTGATTCCCGCTTTTTTGAAAGATTTCTCCAATTGCTTAGAAACCTCTTCATCCTCGATTGGAACAATATTCGGCAAATATTCTACTATCGTTACTTCCGTACCAATGGCATTATAAAAATAGGCGAATTCCACCCCAATTGCACCCGAACCAACGACTACCATTTTCTTAGGTTGTGTTTTTAGGGTCATTGCCTGACGATAACCAATGATCTTTTCACCATCTTGCGGTAAATTAGGTAGCTCACGTGAACGTGCCCCGGTAGCAATTATGATTCCTTTTCCTGCAGTATATTCAGTGGTGCTTCCGTCTTCCGCCTTAACATTTACTTTCTTCCCTGCCAACAGGGTAGCGCTACCTTTGATGACATCGATCTTGTTCTTTTTCATAAGAAACTGGATTCCCGCACTCATTCCATTGGCAACGCCACGACTGCGATCTACCATCGCACTGAAATCTGCATTGGCTTCTTTCACAGTGATGCCATAATCGCTTGCATGTGTCAGGTATTCAAACACATTAGCACTTTTCAGAAGCGCTTTGGTAGGGATACATCCCCAGTTCAGACAGATTCCACCAAGCGACTCACGCTCAATAATGGCTGTTTTCAGTCCAAGTTGTGAAGCACGAATGGCAGTAACATATCCACCTGGTCCGCTTCCTACTACGATAAGATCATAACTCATATTTCCTGACTCTAATTTGCTGTGCGAATTTACGTATTTAAATCATTTGGCAGGAGCGGGCAAACTGTTCTTTTGGATCTGCTCACCCTGCAGGTAATATTTTTTGGCTTTTTCGTGGTCACCCAGCGCATCATAGGCCATGCCAAGGTATTTATAGGCCAAAGGTGTATCCCATTTACAAGCAATTGTTTGATTGGAGTAATCGATGGCGGTCTGGTAATGTTTAATTGCTTCTTCACGCTTATTTTGCTGCATACTGATCGAGCCTCTGTTGATGTATGCTGTGGCCATGTTGCATAACGCATCTGCATAACAATTGCTGGATTTTTCAATGGCTACTCTGAAATTCATTTCAGCAGAATCCATTACATTCATGAAACCATAACACGTTCCAAGGTTGTTGTAAACGGTTGCATCAAGATTATTGAGTTGAAGACGTCGCTCGTAATGAGTAATCGCCTCGCGGTAATTTCCCTTGTATTGAAGAATCTTCGCAAGCGTTGAATGCACCTCAGGAAATGCCTCAAGAATGGTCAATGAGGTGCGAAGTTCTTTTATAGCAAGATCATAAATCTTCTTTTTCTCCTCCTCGGATTTTGTCTTTAAGGTATCGCTATTTGTCATCATATTGGCATGATAATAAAGCATATGTACACTATTTGGCACTTTATTCACGTCTTTATCAAAAAGTGTCTTGACATTTTTCCAATCTTTATTACGATCTATCGTTTTTACACTGAAAAAAAATATTACGGGTAAGATGAGCATCCAGTTGAGTGCCTTCTGAGTGAATATTTCACTGATCCTTTCGGGAATAAGTTCTATTGAATTTGTAAATCGTGTAATAACCCAAGCGACAAGGATACAGAATCCAAGTGAAGGTAGAAAAACGAGACGTTCAGCCATGTTGGTGCCGATTAACATAAATACATTGCTCACGATGGAAATGGTGATCAGGTAGAATAGGATCCCGTAACTGTAGGCTTCTTTCTTTTTCCATCCGCGATAAGCAAAATAAAGTGCGGCTACGTGAATGGCGAATGCAATCAAGAATCGACCATTCGCGAACGAAAGGACCATTGGGATCGTGTTAAACGAATAATCACACGAAAGTGGATGAGGATAACAAAGAAGATAAACGTACCTGCCCAGGATTTCAATGGCTGTCATTCGTTGTTGAATAAAGCTGGTGCTTGCCATAAGTGAATTATCGGCAATGTTGATGCTCTTAAGTCCAATACCACCGATCACAGAGTGGTGGATCATCAGATAAATACCTGCTACGGCTGCCATGAAACCTGCGGCAACGGCAATTTTGGACCACTTTAATTCGGAGAAGAAATAAAGTGTTACAGGCATCAAAGCTACATAAGTAATGGCGGATTCTTTGGAAAGCAAGGCCAGAAAAAAGGCTACCCCTGAAATGATAAGCAAGCGCTTTTTTAACGTGTCTCCGTAGGACTTGGCGAACCATAGACCAATGACCATAAAGAACATGGCTAACATTTCATCTCTACTTTTAATATTGGCTACCACTTCCGTATGAATGGGATGAAAGGTGAATAAAAGTGCGGCGATCAGAGCCAGGTAATACCTATTTGGAAAGAAACGATTCAGAAGTAAAAATATTAATCCGCACAGCAAGCTGTAAATGAAGATGTTGACCTTGTGAGATAATTCCGGTTTACCACCACTTTGCTCATATTCCCAGGCGAACATCGCTTTACTCAGTGGACGATATAGATTGTCTTCGAAGTTCATGCCAGTGCGATAACCATGAGAAAAAATATCGCCGATCGCTTCCGTACCTTTGATAGTGAATTCATTATCTACGATCACAGAAAAATCATCGAGATTGTAGTTGTGTTCTGAAGTGTTCGAATACAGTACTCCTCCCGAAATGGCAAGTATAAGGGCAGTGACGTAAACTAGCAATTTGTTTGTTGAATTGGTTGTTTCTGAAATGATCGATGGCTGAGGTGCTTTGTTTTGTGTTTTATGCTGTGAAACCTGTGTTTTCGAAGGTTTTAAATTCTTTTTACTCATACCAAATTTTTGATGGGGTAAAATTAATCGAATCAACCTGATTCTAAAAAGAAGAAACAAAAAAACGCTCCGAAAGGAGCGTTTTATCAGATCAAAATTTCCTGTGGTTCAATTTCTTCTCCTTCATCAAGCTGGATTTTCTTACCTCTTGAGAATCGGGCCCGAATTCGGTCTACCACATAGTACATCATCGGCACAACAATGATCGTGAGGAACATGGAACTTGTCAACCCACCAATCAGGATCCAGGCCAGGCCGTTTTTCCACTCAGCACCTGATCCGGTTGCTGTTGCGATAGGGATCATTCCTATAACCATGGCGATTGTGGTCATAAGTATCGGACGCATACGTTCCTTGACCGATTCAAGTAATGCAGCATAAGTGGACATGCCTTTTTCCTTTAAATGGTTGGTAAAGTCCACGATCAAAATAGCGTTCTTGGCAACAAGGCCCAGTAACATAAGCATTCCCAACATGGTAAAGATCCCCATGTTCGAAGAGGAGAGGTTGAGTGCCAGTATGGCACCTGTCAGGGAAACTAGGATAGAAAAAAGAACTACGAATGGATAGACAAAATTGTCATATAGCGCCACCATGATAAGGTAAACCAGGATCAAACCAATTCCCATGGCCGTTCCTAATGCACCCATCGATTCTTTCTGACGTTTCACTTCACCTCCCCAAAACAAACGAACGTTTTCATCAAGAGGTTCCTTTTTGAGGTAATCTTCGATCTCTTTGGAGACATTTCCCGAAGCCGTTCCAAGAACATAGGCACGTAACGTCGTGTTCGAGATACGATTCTTGCGTTCCAATGATCCTTCGCCGTTAGTCATGTAAATATCTGCAAATTCGCTTAAACGAACTTGTTTACCGTCATTGGTGCTGAAGGTCATAGATTTTACATCTTCAATATTCTTGCGATCAAACTTGTCCATCATCACACGTATGTCGTACTCCTGACCTTTATCATCGAAACGGTTGTCATCACTGCCAGTGAGTGCATTTTCCAATTGCATTCCCACGACGGCTATCGGTAACCCAAGCTGACCCATCTTTTCACGATCAAGTTCTACACGCAATTCCGGCGTAACATCATCTGTTGATATCGTTGGATCTTTCGCCCCCTTGATGGTCAGTATCTTGTTCTTTAACCGACGTGCTTCCTTGATCAGCAATTCATGGTTATCTGATGATAGAAAGATCTCAATAGGCGCTTCTTCCGATTCCACCATACCAATATTAAGTGCTTTAACCTCAATGCCGGGGAATGAATTTTCAATTTTCTTACGCAACTCGGTCATGTATTTGATCGTAGGGTACTTCTTTTGCATTCCCGGTTTCATTTTCACCGTAAGTTCCGAACGATTTTCCGAACCAAATGAAGCTGCTCCCATACCAGAACTTGGTCCACCAACGTTAGCAAAAACGATATCGACAACGTCCTTTTGAGCCATGATCAATTGTTCGATCTTCATCGTTATCGCGTTGTTTTCCTCGAACGTAGTACTCTTATCGTATTTGAGTTTGATCATGAATTTGCCCTGATCTCCCTGTGAAACGAATTCCTGCCCTACAATTCCTAGCCCCATGGTCGCAAAGGATGCAATGAAAATGACAATTACAATGCCGCCCATGATCAGTTTGTGGCGGAGTGACCATCCAACGAGTTTGACATAATTTTCTGTAAATAATTGCACGCGTCGTTCAAACCAGATCAGAATAGCCTGTAGTGGATTCTTGGGATTCAGTTTGATTTCCTTGGCAAATCGTGACGCAAGCCACGGTGTAAGCGTAAAACAAACGAAAAGGGACATCAACGTAGATACAACTACGACAATGGAGAATTGTTGAAGGATGTCTGAAATCGTACCTTCAATAAATACCACTGGAGAGAAGACCACGACGTCAACAAGAGTGATTGCGAGGGCTGTAAAACCAATTTCGTTTCGACCCTCAAGTGCGGCTTTTCGTCTCGGTTTGCCCATTTGAAGGTGACGGTAAATGTTTTCAAGAACAACAATGGAGTCATCTACGAGGATTCCGATCACCAATGACATCGCAAGCAAGGTCATTAAATTGAGTGTATAACCCAGTAGATACATCGCTACAAAGGTGGATATAAGAGATGCAGGGATCGAAACGAGAACAATGAATGCATTTCGCAAACTGTGAAGGAATAGAAGCATTACGGCTGCAACCAGTAAAACGGCCAGTTCAAGGTCGTGGATTACGGCATTTACAGATTCGATGGTTGGTTTGGATGTATCCGTAGCTACAGTGAACTTCACACCTTTACTCGCATACTTTTCTTCAATTTGTTTGAATTTTTCTTTCGTTGCATTGGCCATGTCGACCGCATTGGCATCACTTTGCTTTTTGATGCGAAGACCGATCCCATTCTGGCCGTTAAAACGACTAACGGCAAGTTGATCCGCTGATCCGTCGATGACCTCGGCTACTTCTCCCAGTTTGACGGAGGAACCATTGCTGGAGTACAGGATTAGGTCTTCTAAGTCTTTGACATTTTTGAACTTACCGGAAAGACGAACAGTAATCTGCTCTGATTTATTTTTCACTTTTCCAGTCGGAAATTCTACGTTTGCAGCACTAATAGCCTGATTAACTGAGGAAAGAGTCAGGCTGTATGCTTTGAGCTTCTCTTTCTCTACATTCACACGAAATTCGCGTCGTTCGCCACCAATCACCTGAACTTCAGCTACCCCTTTTGTCTGTTTTATTTGAGGGATCAGCTGATCATCCATAAGCTCCATGAAGTCTCTGTCATCCAGGTTGCTTGCAACTGCCGAAACCTGTAAAACCGGCGAAGCGTTCGGTTCAATTTTGGCCAATACTGGTGAACTCGTTCCGTCTGGTAAACTGTTGAGGATATTATTAACCTTTCGTTGAGCGTCCTCGAGGGCAGCATCAATGTCCGCTGAAGGTTTAAATTCCAAAAGTACGATGGAAGCATTGTCAAGAGAGAAAGAAGTGACTTCTGAGATATTCTCTAATCCTGCTAATGCATCTTCCAGAGGCTTTGAAACCTGACTTTCAACCGTTGCAGGTGAGGCACCCGGGTAGGTTGTGGTTACGGTGAGGATAGGCGGAGAAAAATCGGGGAGTAACTCATAACTTAACTGGTTGTAACAAAGCAATCCACCACCAATGAGGATCGTAAAGATTACAATGATGAAGGATGGTCGTTTGATCGATAGTTCTGTAAGTGTCATAACGAGCTTATTTACTGATCTTAACGTTCGAGTTATCCTGAATATTCACTTGTCCTTTGATCACGATCCGATCCTGCGCTGTAATGCCTGAAATCACCTCTATGAATTCTCCATCTGACGTACCCGCATTAAAGGAAGTTAATCGTGCTTTACCATTTTTAACGATATAAACTTGCGGGTCTTTGGTTGAACCAACCAAAGCTTTACGAGGAATGGAAAGCGCAGTGACGCTGTTCGAATTGCTTAAAGAAGCTGTTCCGTACATACCAGCCATGAGTTCGTTTTTCACATTAGGAACCGTTATCTGAACCTTGAAATTGTGTGATTTATCGGCCTGAACAGACAAGAAAGTAACCTTCCCTTGGAAAATTTTGGTTCCATACACATCTGCTTTGACTTCAACGGTCTGACCATTTCGGAATTTTAAGATGTCGCGTTCAGGAACAGAAATAGTGAGTTTCAGTGATGATATATCCGTAATTTCAACCAATGGAGAACCAGGCCCAATTACTGAACCAAGATCCACCATTTTTTTTGTGATTACGCCCGAGAATGGTGCGGTAATGTTGGTGCTTCTTAATTGTTTTTGAAGCTGTTTTTTCTGAAGTTCGGCGGATTTGATTCCCAGTTTAGTCTTTTCGATCTGCACTTCAGGAATGGCTTTATCTCTGGATAGCGCTTCGTTGCGCTGATCATCATTGCGTTGACCTTCAATCGAAACTTCAATGTTCTGAAGCTGGATCTGTAACAGCTCGTCATCGATCTTTGCTATCACCTGACCTTGAGCTACACGATCACCTTCCTGAACGTCCAGTCGGATCAACTTTCCCGAAGCATCCGAACCGATCATATTCTGTCGATAGGGTTCAAAACTTCCCAAGTAGTTGAAGGCACTGGCAAAAGTATGATTCTCAGCTTTTGTTGTTTCGACGAGAATAGGGGCATCGGAATCATGTATGTAGATCTTTTCAGCGGCTTTTTCCTTATTGGATTTTAATTTTAAGACAGTGAGTGCGATCAACCCTATACCCAGGATGATGAGAATGATGTTCTTTTTGTTCATGTTTGAGGATTAATTATTTAATGTTTCCGATTGATCGTAAGTAGTCCAGTTCTGCTTGTCTCAGTTGAATGTAGGCTGCAACGACATTCGTCTGTGCTTGTTGCAAACCATTATCTGCGGTGATCAAGTCATTTGAACTGATTGTCCCCAATGAGAATTTGGATGAGGTCTGATCGTAGATATTTTGAGCCAGTTTTAATTGCTCCTTAGATAATTTAAGCGCATTGGTCTGTACCTCAATTTGGCGCTTTGCATTCATGGCTTTCAACTCAAGCTGCTTGGATAACAATTCTTTCTGGTTACTGAGTTTTTCCGCATTTAAAATATTGGCCTTCTGTTTGTGAACTTTTTCGAGACCATCGAACAGTTTCCAATCTACGCGCAAACCAATAAAAGCTCCTTCAATACCCTTTCTGAAATCATCCTCGGGCTTCATGTTGTAATTATAGTTATAAGCGGCGTAAAAAGATAAACTGGGCAGATAGGCCATATTGTTTCCTTTGTGCTCTTCGAGATTCATTTTTTGTTGCGCAGATAATAGTTCGATTTCCGGATACGAAATAGCACTATTGTCAATAAGAAGAGACTGTTCTACGGTTTCGTCAGCAATAAACTCTGCTTTACTCTGAATATCAAGGCCAATTAGTATTTTTAGAAGTGTCTCAAGTTGATCGTGGGTAGCTTTGAGGGAAGTTGCCGTATTTGAAAGAGTGAGTCTGCTAATGGTAAGTTTGTCGAGTTCTGTTTGTATAACCATGCCTTGTTTTACCATAGATTCCATGTTTATCAGCAACTTATCCATGTTCTTTATGTTACCATCCACATAGATCAGTTGCTTTTTGATTGCCTGAAGATTGAAGAATGTAGATGCCACCTGATATTTAATATCTTGAGTAGCGAGTTTTTCCTGAATGGTAACAATTTCCGAATTGATGCGCAGCGCTGCAAGACCATACTCTAATTGAGGATTGAACAAGATTTGATTAAGTTGAACAGTACTGCTCAAATTGTATGGCACACCAAACTGTACGGTTGAAAATGTCCCGGGTGCTCCACCAAAAAATGCACCAGGCACTACTTGGCCGGGAATGATCGCATTATACTTGTAGTCGCCACTAAAAGCGAGCTGTGGGAGTCTTGTTGCAAGGTATGCCGATCGGTTCTTTCCGTTGATCTCAATGTCCAGTTGAGCGTTGCGTAACATCGGGTTTGCAGTATCAGCCATATGAAGACAGGCATTGAGATCCAGTTTTTGGGTAAGGATTACACTTGCATTGCAGAAGGCAAAAAACAGAAATGTAAATGTTGATTTGAACTTCATATAGTTGTTATTTTTCTGGGAATAAGTAACTAACAAGCATTTGGGCTACGTGTTCCCTATGCTGTTTGAGATTTTCCTCGTATTCGGAATCGGTCATACCCTGAAGATGCGTGATGAGGTTTTTTGCCATAATAGGATAGTGGCAATTTGACATAATTAGCAGAGGTATACTGCGCAGGTCAATTTGGCGCATGCTACCTTCCTGTTGAGCTTTAATACATTCATTAAAAACACCGGTGGACGCTATCTTTTCAAAATGTTCGTTCGAAGGAATTGAACAACCGTCTTCGCGATTCATTTCATTTAATAGAAAAGCCGGAATTTCAGGATGTTTCGCGAGAAAGGCATATTCTTTCTCAATGAAAATGGCCATTTTTTCTTTCAATGATTTATCAGAACCAAACACGAGTACCATGGAATTTACGAACTCTTCAAGAGCATCCTCAAAGACCAATTTGAAAAGTTGCCCTTTAGATCGGAAATAGTAATTCACCAAAGCGACATTTTCACCTGCAGCTTTAGCAATTTCTCGTGAGGTACAACCGGAAAATCCTTTTGTCAAGAATACTTGTCGTGCCGCTTGACGTATTTTATCCTCGGTGGAAGAATCTTTTTTCATCTGCTTAGTCCTATACACTGCAAATTTAACAAGAATTTTAAACGATTGTTTAAAACAAATGTAAAAAAAGTTAATGAATGCTAAAAGTGATAGAAATCAGAAACTATTAAACAGCAACACTGTGTTCCCGTAAGGCATCATTTAATGAAGTCTTGAGATCTGTAGAGGCCTTACGTTGACCGATGATCAATGCACAAGGTACTTGAAAATCGCCTGCTGGGAAAGATTTCGTATAAGAACCCGGAATAACCACACTTCTATCCGGAACATATCCTCTGTGTTCGATGGGGTCAGATCCTGTAACATCAATGATTTTCGTTGATTTTGTTAAAACGACATTCGCTCCAAGTACGGCTTGTTTGCCTACTCTCACTCCCTCCACTACAATACAACGGGAGCCAATGAACGCATCGTCTTCAATGATAACCGGTGCCGCTTGTAGTGGTTCTAGTACCCCGCCAATACCAACCCCACCGCTCAAATGAACGTTCTTGCCAATTTGTGCACAAGACCCAACGGTTGCCCATGTATCGACCATAGTTCCACTATCAACATAAGCTCCGATGTTGACATAAGAAGGCATCATGATCACACCTGGTGCTACAAATGCGCCGTATCGCGCAATAGCATGCGGAACAACCCGAACACCTAAGTCAGCGTAATTGCGTTTTAAAGCCATTTTATCATGGAATTCGAATGGGCCTACTTCGATAGTTTCCATTTTGCGAATAGGAAAGTACATCACTACAGCTTTCTTTACCCATTCATTGACGATCCATTCATTATTCTCGCCCGGTTCAGCAACGCGCAGTCGTCCTTTATCGATCTCCTCGATCACATGTTCAATGGCTTGAATTGTATCAGTCTGTTGTAAAAGTTCTCTATTTTCCCAAGCTGCTTCAATGATGGATCTCATGGCGATTATTTTAGCCGCAAATATAAGGAACAGAACAATTCATTGAGGCTTCGTATCTTCGTAACTATGAAAGGAAAAATCATAGCCCTTGATTTTGGATTGAAACGCACTGGAGTGGCCATCACTGATGATCTCTCTATCATCGCTTCACCTCTGGAAACCGTAGAATCGAGTCAATTGAGTTCCTATCTTTCGGAATTGGTGAAAAAAGCAAATGTGACAACGATTGTCATCGGAGAACCTAAGAGGCTGAATGGCAGTGATTCACACATCACTCAAAACGTATATCTCCTGAAAGAAGTCCTTCAAAATCAGTATCCTGACATAAAGGTGTGTCTTTATGATGAACGTTTTACCTCTAAATTGGCATCCCAAGCAATT
Organism: Crocinitomicaceae bacterium; assembly: GCA_044340465.1. Lineage (GTDB taxonomy): Bacteria > Bacteroidota > Bacteroidia > Flavobacteriales_D > Crocinitomicaceae > M0103. The sequence goes on from JBIITO010000023.1 coordinate 15,732, forward strand.
CTCGCAAGTGGATTAAAAAAAGAGAAACGAAAGGATAAAGCCCTCATAGATAAAGTGAGTGCCGCGATCTTGCTTCAATCTTACCTCGATAGCCTAAAATAATTATTATTTGAACATTTGAACTGGTTTTAAAAAAAGTTAAGTGTTCACTGACTTCGAATGATTGCGTTAATTTTGCAACAAATTTCTTTCAATGATTCTACCTATTGTAGCCTACGGAGATGCTGTTCTTAAAAAAGAGGCAGTGGAGATAGATGCGGATTTTCCGGGATTGTCACAACTCATTTCCGACATGTATGAAACTATGTATGCAGCTCAGGGTGTTGGTTTGGCTGCTCCGCAAATAGGAAAGTCGATACGTTTGTTTGTGGTGGATGGATCTCCATTTTCGGATGATGAAGAGGACGGTGAGGAACCCGATCCAAAAGCTGTGGGAATCGAAAATTTTAAGAAAGTGTTCATTAACCCGGTCATTGAAGAAGAGGAAGGAGAAGAGTGGGGTTTCCACGAAGGATGTCTGTCTATTCCAAAGATTCGCGAAGAGGTGTTCAGAAAGGAAAAAGTGCACATTTCCTATTATGACGAGCAGTTCAATTTTCACGAGGAAGTTTATGAAGGTTATGCAGCCAGGATCATACAGCACGAGTATGACCATGTGGATGGGATATTATTCACAGATCATTTGTCACCTCTGAAAAGGCGTCTGTTAACCAAGCGACTACAGAATATTTCAAAAGGAGAAATAAAAGTAGATTATAAGATGAAGTTTCCAGCAATTAAAAAATCAAGATGATGAGACTTAAAATGTTTGTATTTATTCTAGGATTGACTTCCTTTTATGCAGTGAATTCTTGTTCGAATTCAAATAGAAAATCAGACAAACCGTCTAAAGAAGATTTGAAGGCACGAATTAAAGAAATGGAAGATTCCTTAAAAGGATTGCAAGTGAATATCCAAGAGGTCAAGCAGATACCGAATCTTACCCATTTTGAATTGATCAACCGATTATTGGATTATTACCACAATTATCCGCAAGACTCTTATTCAGCTGAATGTCTCGATAAGGTACACATGAAGTATTCAGGAATGAACATCCATCAACGTGCTGTTGAGTATGCTGATACGCTTTTGGAGAAATTTCCGAAATATGTGAACCGAGCTTTAGTTCTTGAAAGCCAGGGTAGTGCATATGATATTTTTATTCAGCCCAGAGATACATCTAAAGTTAGAAAGTACTATACAATGCTTTTGGAAGAGAATCCGAAAATGGAAAAGGATAAAGCCGAGGGTATCCGCGATCGATTGCGACATCTTGATATGAATTTTGATCAGTTCATTGAATACAAAATGAAATCAATTCAGCTTCAATGAGAATGCTGTTAACGATGTGTTAAATGTTGAATCGGGCACTTAATTTGAAATATCTTTAATTCATCAAATTAATTTCAACCATGAAAAAAGTAATCTTCTCTTTGGCTTTGTCTCTGTTGGCAGTTGTTTCTGCAGGAAAAGCTGTTGCTCAAACAATTGAAAAAGGAGCAAAAATCGAATTTGCGAAAGAAACTCATGACTACGGTACGGTGAAGTACGGAGATGATGGTTCTTGTCAGTTCGAATTCAAGAACACAGGTGATGAGCCATTGATCATTTCTAATGCGAAAGGATCATGCGGATGTACAGTTCCAGAGTGGCCGAAAGAACCAATTGCACCAGGTGCGAAGGGTGTGATCAAAGTAAAGTATGATACAAAACGTCCGGGAGCAATCAATAAATCAGTGACGATTACCTCAAATGCGGTCAACGGTTCATTTGATGCAACGACAAAAACGAGCACGAATATTCTACGTATTAAAGGAAATGTGCTTCCTGCACCTGAAGGACAGGCACCGGTAAACAACTCCGGAGCACCTACAAATAACTAGCAATGAGATCAGTTCTCATACTGATACTTACGTTGAATTCCGCCTTTCTGTTTGCCCAGGAGGCGGAATTTTTTGTTAAACCCACTACCTATAAATTCCCCGATGCTAAAGAAGGCGATCAATTAGAATATAGTTTTAAATTTACGAATACAGGTAAAAAACCATTGATCGTAAGCGCTTATCATGTCGAGTGCTCGTGTACGAAAGTCTTTCTTCCTAAAGAACCTGTTATGCCTGGTTCTACAGCTTCCATTCGTGTGACTTTTGATACCGAAGGCAAACCCTATTACCAGGATCGAATTATCACTCTTGATACCAATTCCAAGCGTAAAAAAGAAAAGCTTCGTTTTAAGGTGTTTGTGGCTCCAAAGTAGTCATTTGATTTTTCCCATTGTTAATAAAAATTCTTTTTGAAAATTCCCTTTTTACCTACCTTTAAGGCTCAATTATTCTGAGCAATGTTCCTCATTTTTGATACTGAAACAACCGGATTCCCAAGGGATTGGAATGCACCTTATACCGATACTTCCAACTGGCCCCGGGTTGTTCAGATCGCATGGCAATTACATGATGAAATGGGACGTTTGGTGGAGCAAAAGGACTTCCTTATTCGACCTGACGGTTTTGATATTCCGTTCGATGCAGAAAAAGTGCATGGTATTTCTACTGAACTTGCTCTGAAATATGGTGATCCCTTGGAGGTTGTATTCTTCCTTTTCAATAAAGCACTCTCCAAGGCGACATTTGTTGTTGGACAAAACCTCAATTTTGATTTGAATGTTGCAGGTTGTGAGTTCGTACGTTTGAGTCAGGACACATTGTTACATTCATTACCGGTATTAGACACTTGTACAGAGGCTACTGCTGAGATGTGTAAGTTGCCAGGAGGAAAAGGGGGGAGGCCAAAATTACCCACACTTACTGAACTTCATCAGCATCTTTTCAATCAGCCATTTGCGGAGGCACACAATGCTACGGCGGATGTGGAGGCGACAACGCGTTGTTTTTTCGAGCTCGTGCGAAGAGAGCATTTCAGTCTGGAACAATTACATCAGCGGCCTAACTTCTTCCAAGAATTTCAGGAATTCAACACGACGGAAATTGCGCTGATTGGACTGAAGCATTTAAACCTTAAAGAAGAAAGTCTAAAACTGAAGGAAACCAAACCATCTGGCGAAAGTGTATTTTCAATTCCAGCAGAGAATCTTACATTAACGTCCGATCTTCCGTTTGCACATTTACATAATCATACCCAGTTTTCGATCCTCCAGTCGACCATTGATGTGAACGGTTTGGTTGCCAAAGCTGTTGAGTTAGGCATGCCGGCTGTCGCTTTAACGGATACAGGTAATATGATGGCGGCCTTTCATTTCGAGAAGGCAGTAAGTGGTTATAATAAATCGGTAAAAGCCGAACGCGCAAAGGCCGAAGAGAATGGTGAGCCATTCGATAAAAAGGAATTGCTTCCGATAATTGGTTGTGAGTTCAATGTTTGTCGAAATCTCGAGGATAAAAGCACCAAAGACAATGGGTATCAAGTCGTCTTTCTGGCGAAGAATAAAAATGGCTATCATAATCTGGTCAAACTGGCCTCCATTGCCTATACCAAAGGGATGTATTATGTCCCGAGGATTGACAAGAATGTTATTGAACAATATAGTTCAGATTTAATTGTGTTGTCCGGTAATTTGTACGGCGAAATCCCGCAGTTGATTCTCAATGTTGGTGAAAAACAAGCGGAGGAGGCCTTATTATGGTGGAAAGAACGTTTTGGTAATGACCTCTACCTGGAGGTGATGCGCCATGGACAAGAAAACGAAGATCGGGTGAACGAGACCCTGGTCAAATTTTCCAAAACTCATGGTGTGAAGCTAGTGGCGACCAACAATACCTATTATCTTGAAAAGAAGGATGCAGAGGCACATGATGTGTTATTGTGTGTGAAGGATGGGGAACTCGTTTCAACACCCAAAGGTAGGGGAAGAGGTTTCCGTTATGGACTGGATAATGAGGAATATTATTTCAAGTCTTCGGAGGAAATGAAACGACTGTTTGCGGATCTTCCAGAAGCGATCGAATCCATAAGTGATATCATCTCTAAATGCGAGCCTTACGGACTTGCACGAGAAGTATTATTGCCAGCATTTGATATTCCAAATGAATTCCAGGACCCATTGGACCTGGAAGACGGAGGAAAACGAGGGGAAAATAATTATTTACGTTTTCTTACTTATGAAGGCGCGAAACGCAGATACACCGAAATCACTGACGAGATCAGAGAGCGACTGGATTTTGAATTGGCGACAATTGAAAAAACAGGTTATCCGGGTTACTTCCTCATTGTTCAGGATTTTTGTCAGGCTGCGAGAGACATGGGTGTTTCTGTTGGTCCGGGAAGGGGTTCAGCCGCCGGTTCTGCAGTGGCCTATTGCATCGGGATCACGAATGTAGATCCTATTGAATATGACCTGCTCTTTGAGCGTTTCCTGAATCCAGACAGGGTTTCCATGCCGGATATCGATATTGATTTTGATGATGAGGGTAGAGGTCGCGTAATCGATTGGGTGATCAATAAATATGGATCAAACCAGGTAGCGCAGATCATTACTTATGGCACGATGGCTGCCAAATCATCCATCCGTGATACTGCCCGAGTATTGGATCTTCCGCTTCCTGATGCGGATCGAATTGCGAAGTTGGTTCCTGATATTTCGCTGGCTAAATTATTTAAGTTGAGTGATCCTGAACTTTCGGAAAAATTAAAGAATAATCAGGATGACCTTGCCAAGGCTAAGCAGCTTAAAGCCATTGCGGAAGGGAACAATCTGGAAGCCAAAGTGGTAAAACAAGCCGTGCAACTCGAGGGGTCTGTTCGTAATACGGGAATTCATGCCTGCGGGGTCATCATTACCCCGGATGACATTACCAATTTTGTTCCTGTGGCCACGGCGAAGGATTCTGAAATGTTCTGCACCCAATATGATAACTCTGTAGCGGAATCTGCAGGGTTGCTAAAAATGGACTTTCTAGGCCTGAAAACATTGACGTTGATCAAGGATGCTGTTCGAAATGTAAAATTGACAAAGGGAATTGACCTTGATCCAGATGCTTTTCCAATTGATGATGAGAAAACATACGAATTGTTCCAGAGGGGCGAGACTGTTGGGATTTTCCAGTACGAATCTCCCGGAATGCAGAAATATATGCGGGAGCTGAAGCCTACGGTGTTTGCAGATCTCATTGCCATGAATGCGCTCTACCGTCCTGGACCACTCGAATATATCCCCTCCTTCATTAAACGAAAACATGGGGAAGAACCAATCGTCTATGATGTGGATGATTGTGAGGAGTATCTAAAGGAAACTTATGGGATTACGGTCTATCAGGAGCAGGTCATGTTGTTGTCTCAAAAGCTAGCAGGATTCACTAAAGGTGAAGCCGATACCTTACGGAAAGCAATGGGTAAAAAGCAAAAAGATGTCCTGGATAAAATGAAACCGGCATTTATAGAACGGGGATCTGAAAAGGGACATGACGCGGAGAAACTCGAAAAGATCTGGCGTGACTGGGAGGCTTTCGCGTCGTATGCGTTTAACAAATCACACTCTACCTGTTACGCCTGGATTGCCTATCAAACGGCTTATCTAAAAGCAAATTATCCCGCAGAATATATGGCATCCGTACTTTCGAATAATATGAATGATATCAAGCAGGTATCTTTCTTTATGGAAGAATGTAAACGCATGGGACTACCTGTCCTTGGTCCGGATGTAAATGAGTCAAACTATCAGTTTACCGTAAACAAGGAGGGAGCGGTTCGTTTTGGATTGGGTGCGATTAAGGGTTTGGGTAGCGGACCGGTTGATGCCATAATTACAGAGCGGGAAAATGGTTCTTACACATCTATTTTCGATATGACACGCCGTGTGAATTTACGTCTTTGCAATAAGAAGGCTTTTGAAAGTCTGGCCTATGCAGGTGCATTTGATTCGTTCAAAGGAGTGCATAGAGCGCAGTATTTCAAAGAAGACACGAGTGGTCGAGTTTTTTTGGAGAATGCAATGAAATATGGGGCTTCTTTTCAGGAAAATGAATCATCATCACAAACAACTATTTTCGATCTACCGGGTGAAGCTATTAAAATTCCTGAACCAGAAATTCCGAAATCAGAAGAATGGGGTAGCATTTACAAGTTGAATAAGGAAAAGGAGGTGATAGGTATCTTTATTTCAGGACACCCGCTGGATGATTTTCGTGTAGAGATAGAATCGTTCTGTAATGGGCGTGTTTACATGCTGAATGAAATGGAGTTGCATAAAGGAAAGGATTTAACGATTGCGGCGATCATAACAGAAGCGGAACACCGTACGACAAGAAATGGAGATCCTTTTGGGACTATTCAAATCGAAGATTACAATGATTCGTACAAATTATTCCTATGGAGAGAGAATTACTTGAAGTACAAGTATTTCATGAACCCAGGAACATTTGTTTCGCTTAAAGGAAGAATCGAATTACCTCCGCGTCGTAATGAACTTGAATTCGTAATTCATTCGATAGATCTTCTTCAAAATTTAAAGGAACAAAAGGCCAATAGCATCCATTTAAAATTGCCAGCAAAGAATCTGGATCATGCAACGATTATGGATCTGAATAAATTGTTCATGGAAAATACTGGCAAATGTCAGCTGCATTTCGCAGTGGTTGATCAGTTGGACGGTATTGAAGTACGTATGAATTCAAAAACGGTTAAAATCGATCCTAACAACACCGTTTTCAATAAGCTGAAGAAAATGAATATTGAATTTGAGATAAGATAGGTCTGATAAATTAGCTTATCAATCTGCGTAATTCACTCAGTTCGTTTACCTTTTGAAGATTTCCGACTTGTTGAAAAGAAGCAATCAGGTTAGTCAGCATTCTTCTAAGAATAGCACTGTTAGAGCAAGGTTCGAAATATTCACGATTGTAAGGCAGACGGTGCCCGTCAAGAAACTCCTTGATTGCATTTGCATCCAAGATACTTCCTTTTGAGAAGGGATTAATATAGAAGAGAACGCCGTATTCATTCTTTTCAGGTAGAAACGCAGCCAAACCATTTTCGTCCATATAGGCAAGGATGAAGTGATTGGGAAGATTGACTCCATAAACAGGTATGTCCAAAGATTGAGCGACAATACTGTAGATGAGTGCTAAACTGAGCGGATTTCCCTTTCGTGACTCCATCACTGTGTTGATGTAGGAGTTCATCGGAGAATAATAATGCTTGGCGTCTCCATGAAAGTTGTGGGTCCCAAAAAAGATCTTGTTGAAGATCTTTATTTTCTCGAAAGCTGTTTGCTTATTGTTCAATTCGAGCCACACATCCTTTCTGATCTGTTGAATACCCTCGAGAATTAGATCTTCTTGTAATCCCGGATATTGATATTTGGCAATGATGACCGCCCCGCGAACAAGATCCTTGTTCGAAGAATTATACCATGCAATCAGTTGATTTCTAACTTCTTCAAATTGAATTTCATGAATGATATGCTCCACGCGACCCTGGAAGATCAATCCGAAATGATCATCCTCCCAAGAGTTTTCAAGGTAGGGGATGGCAGTTGTTCCATAGGAGAGCAATTTATCTCGAACATGTTCATAAACATTATCATCCGGATCATCGATCAGTTGTATGAGTGCCAAGATAGATTTTTCCTCCTTCATGAAAACAAATGTATGGAAGTCAATTGCCTGATGTGATAAACAATCGTTCTTCTTTTCAAGGTGAAAATGTTAATTGCTAAAATATTTAAGTCAACAGTGAAACCTTTACATAGGTTTCGCGTTAAACTACGTACGGATCAATTTTTTAACATCTACAGGTTAAAGAATAAAGGGGGCTTCTTTGGAAGCCTCTTTTGTTTTATTTAACATCGAATATCAACCCATAAACCAACCAGTTAACTTTAGTTAAGTGATTTAAAATTAGATGTATGTATAGGATAAATATTGATTCAATCTTTGAGTAGTGATTGTAACTTTTTCAGTGCTTTTTGATTTTTACTACTATTCAAAGCATTTTTGATCTTGTTTTTTTCTTGTTGAGTAAGATGCCAAGATAAGGATATCTTATCTTTTCGGTTCTCCCGGAGGTTGAAGGTAACCAAGTTGAAAGGCACGGGAAATGAATTAAGTGCCATTTTGAGGTATTGTTCTTGATCAAAGTCTTGAGTTCTAGGGAAATTACTGAACATGTTTCCGAAAGGAAGAGTGATTTTGTCTGTAAGTGAGATTTGATGGTAATATTCGTTCTTCAATACTTTTTTTGTGTCACGTATGGACAATATAATTACACCAGAGGTGTTCTTTCTTATCCAATCTTGATTGGCGTAGAGATAATTCAATGCCGTTTTGATTCCATAATTATCTCGGATACCTGCGTCCATTAATTGCATCTCCGGATGTGTAGGGAGCGTAACCATAGGCATGATGAAGGGGAAGGTAGCTGAGGTTCGAAGAGCACTGATGAATCTGAGTTTCTGGGGTTCATTTTCTTTAAAAAACGATTGATAATCTATATTTTCAAAGCAGGTGTGTATCTCAT
>JBIITO010000103.1:0-7660 GCA_044340465.1 Crocinitomicaceae bacterium
GTATATCACATGATCTCAAACGAGTATTTGCAGAACTACCTGAACGAACTTTGCTACAGATTAAATCGAAGATACTTCGGTGAAAACTTGTTTAACCGCATGGTTGTTGCTGTTGTTGCAAATTAGTGGTATGTTTGAGACGAGTCAAAAATATAATTCTTTAATTTTGATAGATGAAATTTTGTTTTCAAATGTTGCTTTTAGGCAGTTTAGCAACCATTTGTGCATGCGAGAATGAAGTTGTCAAAACGGTTACTCAACCATTAAATGAATTGAGGATTACTATCCAGCCTACATTTGGATCCTCTGATCTTCAGCTAGATCAAATGGTGCATACATCTGAAGGATACGCCATAAAATTTACGGACATTCGATTTTACCTTACGACTCTTGAAAATGGTTCTGGGAAACAGTTTACTCAAGCAGCTCTTTTTGATTATAAAGAAAATGGGATTGAATTGTGTAAGGCCCGAGGTAGGCCTTCAGATTTTCCTAATTTAGGAGGGTATTTTGGAGTTGATTCAAAACTTAACCATAATGATCCTACCCTCTTTGAAATTACTAATCCATTGAACATCCTGATCGCTAACGATATGCACTGGGATTGGAATCCAGGATATATCTTTGTGAAAATCGAAGCTAAAGTGGATACCCTCATAGACGGCATCCAGAACTTCAATCATTTTGTGGTATTCCATGTAGGTGCAGACGACTTGCTACAGCAATTCAATTTATCTGATATAAAATGGGTTCAGACAAGTCATTATTTGCATACCTTACCTTTAAAGCTGGATATGCAAAGATTCTTACAGAATGGATCACAAACTATTGATTTGAAATATGAACATTCCTCTCATTCACTTTCGAATGAGTCAACACTAAGCCTAAAGGTGATTCAAAATCTTAGGGACGCATTGATTCCTATATAGTTATGAAGACTCTTTTGGTAGTTTTTGTTGTCTTGTCTCTTTTTTTTTCCTGTAGAAAAGATATTGTCGAATATACACCCTCGCCATATAAATTGGAAATACCTTCCCATTTTCCCGAAATGATTGTCCCTGAAGACAATCCTATGACGTGGGAAGGTGTGGACTTGGGTCGAAAACTCTTTTATGAGGAATTGTTGAGTGGCGACAACTCTATTTCCTGTGCTTCATGTCATGCGCCTTCCAATTCGTTTTCAGATCCCAAACCAGTCTCTAGTGGTGTTGGCGGCCAAAAGGGAAACAGGAATTCCATGGCACTTATTAATCTGGGTTGGCAGAAATTCTTTTTTTGGGACGGACGATCTTCAAGTCTTGAGAAGCAAATCTTGGAGCCCGTTCCTAATCCAATTGAAATGCATCAAGCTTGGAAGGATGCAATAGTCAAACTTAACCAAAGTTTGAAATATCGTAATCTTTTTTTTAAAGCCTTTGGTGAACCAGGTATCGATTCAATAAAAGTCTCCAAAGTGATTGCTCAATTCATTCGCACAATGATCTCGGGGGAGTCCAAGTATGATGTCATGTATAAATATGAGAATAAATTACCTCTTAGTTCAGTTGAAAAAACAAGGCTTCTGACGGTCACGGTCGACGAGTGGGCGGGATATGATCTTTTCAAGAGTTTAGATGGGGCAGACTGCTTACATTGTCATAGCGGCGTTTTAATGCATATCAATAAGTTTAGTAATAATGGGCTCGATGGGTCGTTTAACGATCTCGGAAGAGGTGGCTTCACTGGAAATGCGAATGACATAGGTCGTTTTAAGATACCGACGCTCAGAAACATTGCTTTAACAGCTCCATACATGCATGACGGTCGATTTAGTAACTTGGATGAGGTGATTAATCATTATTCTACAAGTTTAGTTCCAAGCCCAACAATCGATCCACTCATGGAGCATCTGGCTACTTCAGGTGTCCAGCTTGACTCACAGGAACGTGATTTATTGAAGAAATTCCTTTTGACACTCACCGACTACAACTTTGTTAATAATCCTAAATTTCGAGATCCGGGAGAATAGTTGACCCAAAATTTGTTATTTTGTCGGAATATTTCTTGCTATGATCGACGAAAGAAGATTAACAACAGAAGAGAAAGCCCTCAAAATAAACCTTACTGCGAACATCTATGGATGCTTCGCAGAAATCGGTGCGGGACAAGAGGTGGCAGCTAATTTTTTTAAGGCGGGTGGAAGCTCAGGCACTATTGCCTATACCCAGTCAGCATATGACATGAAGGTGTCAGATTCAATGTATGGTGAAGCGTCTCGTTACGTATGCGAAGAGCGTTTGCTTACCATGATCGAAACAGAATACGAAACACTCAAATTCCGTTTACCAGCCAAGTACAATGAATCTCGGTTTTTTGCCTTTTGCAATACGGTAGAATCTCTAAACTATCATAAGACCAATCAAGGTCAGGGTTGGGTGGGAATCCGATTCCAATTAGATCTGCATGCAGAACCTAATGATGTGATTCTGCATATTAAAATGCACGATAATAGCCACAAAGCGCAACAAGAAGCTTTGGGTATTCTTGGAGTAAACCTCGTCCATGCCTGTTATTTTCACTTTGGCGATCTAGATGAATTTTTGACTAACCTCATGCACAGATTGCCTCGAGACCGCATGGAGGTTGATATGTTGCGTGTTTCAGGACCGAATTGTGAAACTACTGATAACAGAATTATTGCACTTAACTTGGTAAAGAGAGGTATAACCGATGCAACAATGTTCGACTTATGCGGAAATGTCCTGCAGCCTGCTACAGCATTGTACAAAAGAAATATTCTATTGATGCGTGGTCGTTTTCGTCCTGTAACGAAGGTGCATATCGACATGATCGAATCAGGAAAGAAACAATTCCTTGAAGAAGATGAAGTGAGTGAAGAAAATTTGGATGTGGTATTCGAATTGACGTTGAAAGACCTCACTGCTGATGGAAAGATATCTGTTAAAGACTTTGTTGATCGAGCGGAGCTTTTAGGTACGCTGGGTTACACGGTAATGATATCAAATTACCTGAAACATTATAAAATGATCGATTACTTGTCTACTATAGCCAAAGGATATAAAATTGGTGTGATCGCAGGGATTTATAATTTACATACAATCTTTGATGAGCGGTATTACGATAATCTTCCTGGTGGATTATTGGAGGCATTTGGTCGCGGATTCGGACATAATATGAAGCTACTTGTTTACCCTGCAAATAATGTTGACAATGGTGAGCTTTATGAATTAGATGAGCTTAAATTGCCAAGTAAATTCCGAGGTTTGATAATCTTCTTAAAGGAGAATAATAAATTGGAAAAAATACGGGAATTTGACCATAAATTACTTCATATAATGTCAGATGATGTGCTTTCGAAAATTCGTGCAGGTGCATCAAGTTGGGAGGACGATGTGCCCATTGAAGTTGTGAAGGCAATTAAATTTTATGAGTTATTTGGGTATCACAGCAAAGACTCTGTAAATGCCGCACATTAAGAACGCTTTGATTCGTTACAGAATCATTGATAAGTGTTTGCGCAACAAGTATCGTCCTTATCCAACAAAAAGAGATTTAAGGGAAGCATGTGAGGAATCCCTGTTTGGAGCTTCAGATGGAGTTAATATCTGTGATTCTACTATAGAGAAAGATATGTTCGCCATGAAGATCGAACATGACGCTCCAATACGATACAGTAAAAAACATGGCGGTTATTACTATGAAGATCCTCACTTTTCAATCAACGATATCCCTTTATCAGATGAAGATTTGAGCGCGATTCGATTTGCTTTAAAAACACTTACGCAGTTCCGAGAGGTTAACCTTTTTCAGCAATTTGGTAATGCTATCGATAAGATAGTTGATCGTGTCTCGATTTCATTGGACCCGCAAGATAAAGCACTTGATGAATTCGTTCAATTCGAATCAGCAGTTTCATCAGGAGGCAATGATTATTTGCCCGTTCTATTGGAGGCGATTAAAAACTCGCTAGTTACGCGTTTTGTGTATAGCAGTTTTTTATCCGGAAAGGCGAAGGAACGAACAGTTCTACCGCTATTACTTAAAGAATATAGGAATCGTTGGTATCTAATCACTCACGATATCGATAAAAAGGAAATTATAACTTATGCATTGGATCGATTATCAGAGCTCTCTATTACCGAAGAAGTGTTTGAACGTCCTGTAGATTTTAATCAGGAAAATTATTTCCGATACGCCGTAGGAATTTCGGCCAATAATAAAGCTGAACCGCAAAGGGTAATATTTAAAGCAGACAATGTTGCTGCCAAATACATTGAATCACAGCCTTTTCATGCTAGTCAAGTCATATCAAAAGAAGGTAAAAATCGCACTACCTTCGAAATGACTGTGCTGGTCTCGGAGGAATTGATCCGTTCCATATTATCCTACGCGGGAGAATTGGAGGTGGTTCAACCGGAAATTCTGCGTGAAGAATTGGTCCGTCGATTGAAAAAAATGAATGATTTATACGGACTTTGACTCTACACGCGAACTGTATTAATACGGTATTTATCTTCGTTAAAAATTATTTATGGAACTAAACATTTCTATATCAAATGGAGTCTGTATCCTGACATTTAATCGGCCAAATGTTTTTAATTCTTTTAATCGTGAGCTTGCATTTCAGCTGCAGAAGGCATTCGATGAAGCTGAGAAAAATGATACTGTTCGTGCAATTGTTCTTACCGGTGAAGGAAAAGCATTTTGTGCAGGTCAAGATCTTTCTGAAGCAACTGATCCTGATGGACCTGAATTACGGACAATCGTGAGAGACCATTACAATCCGATCATTGAACGAATCAGAAATATTGAAAAACCTGTGATCGCTGCGGTGAATGGTGTAGCAGCTGGCGCAGGAGCCAACATTGCCCTCGCTTGTGATATTGCAATTGCTAAGAAAAGTGCGTCTTTCATTCAGGCTTTTTCAAAGATAGGTTTGATTCCCGATTCAGGGGGCACTTTTTTTCTTCCCCGAATCATCGGTTCTCAGAAGGCATTGGCATTGATGATGACGGGCGACAAAGTAACAGCAGAGCAGGCGGCTGCAATGAATATGATCTACAAAGCAGTAGAGGACGAACAGTTTGAAGCTGAAGTTCAGTTCTTTGCAGAGACCATCGCGGCGATGCCTACTCGTGCCTTAGGTCTTACAAAAAAGGCGGTTAATCAATCGTTCTACAATGACCTTACCACACAATTGGCATTAGAGGAAGAACTACAAACCGAGGCTGGAATGTCTTACGATTTTCGGGAAGGGGTTAATGCGTTTCTAGAAAAGAGGAAGCCAGTTTTTAAGGGAGAATAGTTGGTTAGAATTCGGAATTGAAAATATTAGAAAATGAAAGTAGGAGTAATTGGTGCTGGAACAATGGGTGTCGGAATCGCGCAAGTTGCTGCGCAAAATGGTCACCAAGTTTATTTAGTAGATCTAAATCAAGAACTTGTTGACAAAGCCAAAATTGGTCATGTGAAAGTATTTGAGCGATTGGTGGAGAAAGGATCAATGACCAAGGAGGAAACAGTAACCATTCTGAATAAGGTTCGTTATTCTGCTACAATTAATGATTTAAAAGACTGCCGATTGGTTATTGAAGCAATCAGCGAGAATCTGGAAGTTAAACACAAGGTATTTACGGAACTTGAGTCCATCGTAGCTGAAAATTGTATGCTTGCGAGTAACACTTCTTCCTTCTCGATTGCGTCTATTGGTTCAGTACTGAAAAAGTCAGATAGAGTGATTGGTATTCATTTCTTCAATCCGGCCCCATTGATGCCATTGGTCGAGATCATTCCTGCAATTCAAACCTCTGCACAGACCATTGAAAGTTGCAAAGAACTGATTGCTTCTTGGAAAAAAACGGTTGTTTTATGTAAGGACACACCGGGATTTATAGTAAATCGTGTAGCGCGACCGTTCTACGGTGAGGCCCTGCGTATATATGAAGAAGGAATTGCTGACTTTGCGACGATTGATTGGGCAATGACACATTTTGGTGGATTTAAAATGGGCCCCTTTATGCTTATGGACTTCATTGGAAACGATGTGAATTATACTGTAACTGAATCTGTTTTCGAGTCATTCTTCTTCGATCCAAGATTCAAACCTTCCTTCACTCAAAAGCGTTATTATGAAGCTGGATTCTTTGGACGTAAATCCGGAAGGGGTTATTACTCCTACGCTGATGGGGTAGATTTACCAAAACCGATGGAGGATACCGAACTTGGCAAACAGATTTTTGATCGGATTCTATCGATGCTTATCAATGAAGCCGTGGATGTTGTTCTTATGCAAGTGACTACTCCTGAAGGTGTCGATCTAGCGATGATGAAAGGAACGAATTATCCAAAAGGATTACTCAAATGGGCCGATGACATCGGCTTGGAAAAAGTGCTACTGCAACTTGAAGATTTGTTTGCGGAATATGGAGAAGACCGTTACCGGCCAAATCCACTTCTGCGGAGAATGGTTCGAGAGAACAAATCTTTTTTTCAATGACAATATGATGAAAAAAATCGCTTTACTGACCTCAGGAGGGGATGCGCCGGGAATGAATGCGGCGATAAGGGCAATTGTGAAGACGTGTCTGCATCATAAGGTCACTCCATTTGGAGTTTACGATGGATATCAGGGCATGATCGAAGGAAGAGGGAAAGAATTGAGATATCGGGATGTGGATAATGTTATCCAATTAGGGGGAACAATCCTTGGAAGTGCTCGTTCAGAAGCTTTCAAGGATATGGAAGGTAGAAAGAAAGCGATTTCATTTATGCAAAAGGAAAAGGTCGATGGATTGATCGTGATTGGAGGTGATGGAACCTTTACAGGTGCAACGGTTCTAAGTGAAGAAATGAATATCCCTGTGATTGGAATTCCCGGAACAATTGATAATGATATCTTTGGGACTGATTTTACCATTGGATTTGACACCGCTTTAAATACAGTGATTAATGCGGTAGATAAAATTCGTGATACTGCCTCCAGTCATCACCGCATATTTTTCATCGAGGTGATGGGTAGAGATGCCGGATTTATTGCCTTATATAGCGCTATTGCTGGTGGTGCTGAATCGGTGTTGATTCCTGAAGAAAAGACAGATCTTAAGAAATTAGCACATACGATTCGTCACGGATATAAAGGTCGGCGAAGCACCATCATCTTAGTAGCAGAAGGCGACGAGGAAGGGCATGCTATCGATATTCTCGGAAAAGTGAAGCCGTTGTTACCGGAGTACGATCTTCGTCATTCGGTACTGGGTCATATTCAAAGAGGAGGAAGTCCTTCTGTTCAAGACAGAATACTTGCCACACGATTGGGGAATTATGCCGTTGAATTATTACGAGAAGGAAATTCGGGATTGGCGGTCGGAGTAAAAGGAAGTTCATTGATCAGCTGCCCAATGATCGATGCCATAAAAGAACACGCCTCTCCTAATCTTGCCTTTTTGGAGTTATTAGAGGTGCTCCGTACAAAATAATTCCTCATTATTACCGCCACATTATCAGATTATTAAGAGGTATGATGTATGTGTGTCAAAAAAAACCATAATAAAAAGGTTTGCGAAGTTGTGAAAGATATGTAGTTTTGCACCCCGCTTTTAAGGAAAGGGAATAAGAATAACAGCGGTTATTTGTAACCTTTGGGAAGGAGAGAGAGTAGAGG
>JBIITO010000104.1:0-7625 GCA_044340465.1 Crocinitomicaceae bacterium
GACTTTGATCTTCAATTTTGTAGATGCCGTCCTTGGAGAATCGATCGAAGTGCCGACTGTATCCGGAAAAGTGAAGATCAAAGTCGACCCAGGTACACAAAGTGGAAAAGTTTTACGATTGAAAGGAAAAGGTCTTCCACATGTGCAACGTTATGGACATGGTGATCTATTCGTTCATATCAATATCTGGACTCCTCAAAAAATTTCAAAAGAAGAAAGAGAGATCCTTGAAAAATTGCAGGAAAGTGAAAACTTTAAACCAAATCCGGACAAAAAGGACCGAAATTTATTCGGAAGGATGAAAGATATGTTCAATAGTTGATCGGATGAGGTCCGGGTTTTTTCTTACAGACTCAGAATCATCTGTTAATCGTCCATCAGCCTATTTTTTGACGCTATTTCTGATCGTTGTGGCTTATGCTGTCTTAGGACAGCTGCCGTTAACCTTGATAGTTGCCATTAACCCACAAGCGATGGAAGCGTACCAGTCAGGAAATCTTTACAGTTTGGCGGAAGTTCTTGGGAAAAATCAGTTGCTTTTTCTGTTGATACTTCCCTTCGTTTTTTCGTTGCTGGCATTGATGTTATCAGCAAGGTATGTACATAAATGGTCGTTCAGATCACTATTTACCTCAGCGAATCAGTTTGACTGGAAGCGTTTTTTTCTTTCGTTTGGAATCTGGGGTTCGATACTTTCGGTCTTTTTATATGTTCTTACCTTAAACACGGGTAAGGTTTTCTGGAATTTTAATCCGGCTACCTTTTTTCCATTATTATTAATAAGCTTGATTCTGATTCCTATTCAGACAACCTGTGAGGAAGTGCTTTTCCGTTCCTATCTGATGAAGGGTTTTACGCGCAGTTTTGGGAAAGCATGGATTGCTGTATTCGTTTCAGGGGTACTCTTTGGATTAATGCATTCTGCGAATCCCGAAATAGAATCATTGGGGATGATTGCCATGGTCTACTACATCCTTACTGGTATCTTCCTTGGCATGTTGGCATGGAAAGATAACGGGTTGGAATTATCAATGGGCTACCATGCGATCAATAATATATTTTCTTCATTGATCCTGACGAACGATTGGCAGGCATTTCAAACAGATGCCCTCTTTAAAGATTACAATAAACCTTCTTTTGGATGGGATAGTCTTTTGACTGTTTTGGTTATTCAGCCCTTACTTATTTTCATTTTTAGTAGAGTTTACAGCTGGAAATGGAGTCGTGAATCTCGAGTAGGGTAGGTTGTAATCACGCTTTCCTTTCAACAGGTTTGTTTATGCTTAGGACAAAAGAATCATTAAATTTCTATCAACTTTCGCACAGCGTTAGGGAAGTTTTGAGCGAAGGTGCGGTTCGCGACAGCTTTGTTGGCACAAAAGAACAAGAGCACGCAGCGAAAAAACTGACTGTTCCGAAGGAAACGCCTTCTGAAAGTTGAAAAAGCAGTTTTTAGTCCTTTTTTCTGCTTTGGCAAAAAAGGACAAGAAGAATTGATTTATCTACGTGTGTGATGTAATATCTTAAAAAGATCAAATTGAATAATACATCAAGGCTCCTTCCTTCAATGAAAAAGGAGAGATTACAATCTCTTTTACATCCAGTTTATTCATTACCCACATCGTTTTGACTGCAGCCACAGGAGCCATCTTTTTTCGGATAGGAATGATGCGGTGGTTCTGTTCTCTTTCTTCTTGTGTTGACTTTATGATCTGCTCCAGACAATCGTTCAATTCGTCTCTGCTTAACGTAATAGTTTCAAACCCTGATATAAAATCAGTATCGTGAATGAGTTCGTAGAAGGTCTCAAATGTTCCGGAAGCACCAATAATAATGTCCGCATTCTTTGCATCGAAAAATCCATTCGCTTTCGATTCAAGCCAGTTTTCAATATGCGCTATTTCTGCAGAATGAAGTGGATCAGAGGTTTGGATCTCTTGATACATTCTTGAAACTCCTATATTGAGGCTGATGAGAAATTGGATCCCATTACGGTCAGCAAAAATAAACTCGGTACTCCCTCCTCCAATGTCCATGATCATTGCCTGTTGCTGGAAGTTGTAAGTAAGTTTAACACCCTCATAAATGAGCTGAGCTTCCTTTTCACCGTCTATGATCTGAATTTCAATTGCAAACTGTTCTTTTATTTTTTGTCTGAAGTTGTTCGCATTGGAGGCGTCTCGTAAGGCAGAAGTGCCAATAGCTGTAATCTGAGATACGTCGTAATCTTCACAAATCCTCTTGAATTCTCTCAAGGCTTGTATGCCTCGTTCAAAGGCATCCTCCGAAATACGATTTTGCAGAATTCCGCCCATACCAAGTGCCACACCGATCTTGGTTGACAGGATTCTTTGAAAGCGCCCATCTTTGACATCTGCAATAAGCAGATTAAATGTGTTCGTTCCCAGATCGATGACCGCTTTTCGCATTGCTAAGATTGCTTAAACCATTTGAATAAAAGCGACAAACGGAGTCGGTGCCCGAATTGTAGAATACCATTCTTGTATATCCGTCCGGCTATGATGAGCATTGAAAATGCGGATGCAAGAAGAATGAAAAGTGCCAGCCATAGCTGATATCCCTCGCCCGGACCATATCCCTGTGTTAACTTCACCATCACAACGACAGGAGAAGTAAATGGGAGGTAGTGGAACCAGGCTGTAAGCTGGCTTTCAGGATTGAGAATGGTGTTATAACCTGCAAAGACAGACGATCCGAGTAGAAGTAAAATTGGAATGACAAATTGCTGACCATCACTTTCTGAACCTGAAGATGAGCCTATTGCACTGAAAAAAGCAGTATAAAACAAATAACCTCCAATAAAGAAAACAGTGAAAAAGAAGAGCAAATTTCCAAATTGAAGCCTCTCAAAGACGAGGCTCAGGTATTCATTGTATTCCAACATAGAAACAGAACTACTTTCTTCCTGAAGCATTTCGAAATTCGATGCGTCGAACAGATCAGGAAACAAATACAATCTCATCAGATACATTCCTAATCCTATGACGCCGATCCAAATGGCAAACTGCACAAAAGCTGACAGACCAATCCCAATGATCTTTCCTGAAAGAAGCTGCCTTGGATTCACGGAAGCAAGCAGGACTTCCACGATGCGATTTGTTTTTTCGGCAGCGATACTTCGCAATACAGTCATTCCGAAAAGGAAAATGAAGACGAAAATCATACAGCCGAAGAAAAATCCTGCCCATGCCCTCATGTCAGAAGCCTCGTCCATGGGATCATAGACATTTCGAAATGCTACATTTAATGGTTGTTTGATCTTTCTGAAGTCACTAACCGAAAGTTTTGTAAACCGTTTGATCATCACCTCTTCGATGCGTCGCTCAACCTGAAATTGAAGATGGGTTTGCATCCGCACAGATGGCTTTTCGCGGAAGAATACAAAAGCCGTTTTATTGGATAGCACTTTTTCGTTGATCTCCACCATGGCGTCAAAAGATTTGAATTGTTGAGCATCTCGGAATTCTTCCATTTCAATGTATCCATCCGCAAAAGCATAGGTGAGCATACCGTCTTCCTTTGCCAGGATCTTATTCTCCATGATTCCGGTAGGATCAGCGATCAATACTTTCCAATGTTGTTTTCCTTCTCCACCATAGGCGAATAAAAGATATCCTAAAAGCAGTATGATCAATGGGCCAAAAATACTCATAAAAAGAAATGATCTCGAACCAATACGCTCTCTGATCTCTCGTTTTGCTAAAAGCCAGCTCTTACGCATTTGTCACCTCCTTTTCTGTTGTTACCATTTCAATAAAAATATCCTGCATGGAGGGCAATACTTCCCATGCGGCTTCGATTTGAACTTGTCCGATAAGCGCGCGAAGTAGATCTTCAAAGCTGTTTTCTCCTCGCATTTTTAGTTTGGCAATAAAGCGATCGTCTCCAAGGATTTCCTTGTCTACTAATTCAAAACCTGTCCAAAGTGCATTGACAAAAGCGATCATGTTTCCTCGAAAACGAACAGCGTAATCTCCTTTTTTTCGTTCCTGCTGTAGGTCAGCTACTTTTCCTTCCAGGATCTTTTTGGATTGATGAATAAGTGCTGCTCGGTCGCAAATCTCTTCTACGCTTTTCATATTATGTGTGGACAAAACGATCGTTTTTCCTGCTTGCTTCATTTCACGTAATTCATGCATGATCAATTCGATATTCACGGGGTCGAAGCCACTAAGTGGTTCATCGAGAATCAGTAGTTTGGGATCGTGAAGTACAGTGCAGATAAACTGAACTTTTTGCGCCATTCCCTTGGATAATTCTTCGATACGCTTTTTTTTCCAGTCCGTGATCTGAAATTTCTCAAGCCAGTGGTCCATTTGAATCTGAGCTTGTTTGGTGGATAATCCACGTAATTGTCCAAGAAGCAAGGCATGTGCTTCAACGGTCATGCTTCTGTAAAGACCACGCTCTTCAGGCAGATAACCAATTTGTGCAAGATGTCTTTCGGTGAGTATCTCTCCATTCAAGCGAACCACACCACTGTCTTGTTCCAGTATTTTATTGATGATTCGGATCAGTGTAGTTTTTCCCGCGCCGTTTGGACCAAGAAGGCCAAATATTTCTCCTTCAATGACTTCCATAGAAATATCTGAAAGGGCGGCTTTTCTGCCAAATGATTTTGTTACATGCTGAACTTCAAGCATTCCTTAGGGTTTTATCGTTTAAAGCTACTATTTTCTTGGCGTCGCGAGAATGTGAAGGGTCTATTTTATTCGCGGAGTTTTGTTAACAAAAGCATAATGTATGTGCGGACAGGAATCAATTTATTCAGGTTGGTTATCTTTGCCCAAAGTACTATAACAATGGCTAGAATACTGATTATAGATGATGAACGTGCGATTCGTCGTGCTTTGCGTGAAATTCTTGAATTTGAAGGGTTTGAAGTGGATGAAGCAGAGCATGGCATAGAAGGGGTGGATAAAGCTTCGAATAAATTATATGACGTCATTTTCTGTGATATAAAAATGCCACAAATGGATGGCATGGAAGTTCTTGCGGCGCTCAATTCGGCGAAAGTAGAGGCTCCTGTGATCATGATCAGTGGCCACGGAAACATAGATACTGCAGTTCAGGCTATTAAGTCAGGGGCGTTTGATTTCATAGAGAAACCGCTTGATTTGAATCGTATTTTGGTAACACTGCGAAATGCAAAAGATCGCGCAGTGCTTATAGAGGAAACGAAACAGTTGAAAACCACTGTAAAGCGCATCAAGGGAAGTGCGATCATTGGGGAGTCCAAGGAAATTGAGCAGATCAAGGAGATGATTGAAAAGGTTGCTCCTTCGGATGCGCGCGTATTGATCACAGGTGGGAACGGAACAGGGAAGGAATTGGTTGCACGTTCTTTACATGATCAGTCCAACCGAAATAAAATGCCTTTTATTGAAGTCAACTGTGCGGCTATTCCTTCTGAATTGATCGAAAGTGAATTGTTCGGTCATGAAAAAGGAGCGTTCACGTCGGCAGTAAAGGATAAGAAAGGAAAGTTTGAGTTGGCCTCAGATGGTACGCTTTTCTTGGATGAGATCGGGGATATGTCAGCGAGTGCTCAAGCTAAAGTACTGCGCGCCCTTCAAGAAAATGTGATCCAGCGTGTGGGTGGAGAAAAAGATATCAAGGTAGATTGTCGGGTATTAGCCGCCACGAACAAAGATTTGCGAAAGGAGATCGAAGAAGGTCGCTTCCGTGAGGATTTGTACCACCGTTTAGCTGTTATTCTGATTCATGTCCCTTCATTAAATGACCGCAAAAGCGATATTCCCTTGCTGGCAGAACATTTTCTTACACTCATGTGCACAGAACACGGGATTCCGAGAAAATCATTTTCAAAAGATGCGCTAGAAGCGCTACAGCAAACCAATTGGACTGGAAACATTCGCGAATTGCGTAATATTGTTGAGCGTTTGGTTATTCTTTGTGGTCAGGAGATCAAAGGTGCAGATGTGAAAATGTTTGCCAATCCCGGGATGTGATCGATACTTGTTTTCTTATAAACCATGAATATTTCCAGTATAATGGAAAAATATGTATTAAAATTTCCGGTATAATGGAAAAATAAGTATTAAAATTTCCATTACGATGGAAAAAATGGTACTTTTGATTAATGGGAATGCGAGATAGGATCATTTATCAGTCGTTTGAAAAGTGGATGTTCAAACGAAAAACGCTCATTCTTACAGGTGCACGACAGGTAGGGAAGACTACATTCTTATGGGAAATTCTACAAGACCAACCTGATGTATTGTTTTTGAATGCGGATGAACAACGCGTTCGAGATCTTTTTTCAGATACAAGTATTCCCAGCTTAAAATCAATTGTAGGGACAAACAGGATCGTTGTGATCGATGAGGTACAGCGTATCGAGAATCCAGGACTGGTTCTCAAACTTCTGCATGACACGTTTACACATATTCAGTTTATAGCTACCGGTTCATCCGCTTTGGAAATATCCGACAGAATCTTTGAGCCATTGACAGGGCGACATATTTTATTTCATCTTTATCCTTTTGCGCTCAAAGAAATCTACACAGAGTCATCTTCATTTAAAGTCGCGGAGGATCTGCCATTTCATTTGATCTACGGGACGTATCCCGAAGTGACCATTTACAGAGAACAAGCAGAAACAAATCTTAAGAATCTAGCGAATCAGTATTTGTATAAGGATGTATTGGCATGGAAAGACATCCGAAAACCAGATTTACTCAATAAGTTATTGCAGTTATTGGCGTATCAGATAGGTAGTGAGGTTTCTTTACACGAATTAGCCACGACACTCAAGGTGAAATCAGAAACAGTTGAAAATTACATTGATTTGCTTGAGAAATCCTTTGTGATCTTTCGCTTAGAGGCTTACAGTAATAATCCTCGGAAGGAAGTTTCAAAAATGTCGAAGATCTATTTCTGGGACAACGGCATACGCAATGCCATTATTGAAGATTTCGATCTGCTGCCATTGAGAAGAGATGTGGGCGCCTTGTGGGAAAACTTTTTGATCAGTGATCGCATGAAAATGAACGCATTTCTCGGTAGAGAGTGTAAAAGTTTTTTCTGGCGAAATTACAATCAGGCAGAAGTCGATTATCTAGAATGGACAAAAAAACAGTTGAGCGCCTACGAGATCAAGTGGAAATATGATCCAAAAACAAAGATCAGTCGCGCTTTTCTGAATTTATATCCGGATGCATTGACCAAGATTCTACATCAGAACAACTTTATGGAATTTTGTGGGGAAGAGGATTAACGTTCTATTAACTGAATAAATTTATTTGCCAATGCTGCGGATGAGTAAACATCCAGATTTGTTGCTTCATGAAAAAGCTGTTTAGACTGGTAGGATCGGAAGCACTTTTGAAGATAATCCTTGACGTTTTCTTTATCCTCATAACCGGCAAAAAGTCCGGCCTCTGTGTGCTTCATTGCTGACTCCAAATCACTTTCTGTTCCACCTATGGCTATTATAGGACGTTTGGCGCCGAGATATTCAAAGAATTTTCCGGTCAGGATTCCTTTTACATTTCCTGTTCGGTTGGCAACCAATAATAAAATTTGCGTTTTTCGCTGCATTTCAAGACTTTCCTGATGCGAAACAGATGGAATTTGAACCA
>JBIITO010000105.1:0-7624 GCA_044340465.1 Crocinitomicaceae bacterium
GTGTAGCTTGTTGTATTGGTGTTTTGTTACCAATCGAAACAGGTCCGCCAGTAATATATTTGCCTGTTTTATCAAGTAGGTGGATTGCATTTTTGGCCGTAACGAGTATGAACTGATATTCTTCAATATAATTAATTCCGCCGATGGTTTTTGAGTTGAGGTTCTTCACCCAGTTCATACGACCATTTGCATATGATATCAACTCTCCGGTAGCAGTGAGTACAATAAAATTTCCTTTTCCATTGAAAGAAACGAAATCTTTGATATTGGCATCAATGTTATAGGTGTAGGAGTCATCGTTCTCCTCAGGTTCTGAATCTTTCTCTTCTGTTATGGTTTTTGGTATGGTTATGTTTTCGAACAACTTATTCCCGATATGAGTTTCCAGTAATTTGAATTTGTATACGGTTTTCGTATATCTAGTATCTCCATCAGAATAGCGTTCCGACACCCTTGAAGGAAGGTCACCGAAAATCTCGCTCATGGCATATTCCTCCGATGAAAGAGTATTCTCTAATTTTAACTGCCCAACTATATCGGATCCAACCCATTCTTCCTCCGAAACGATCACGTAATCACCTTCCATGTGAACGTGGAAACCTGATTGAAGAGAGGATGGAAAATCCTCCGTGAGTTCTATACCTTGAAAATAACCATGTCGTTCATCCAGAATATCTGTTTTCAATGCGTCATTCAAAATAGATATTGGGGAACTACCGTCAACAAGATCTGTAACTAAAGCTTTTTTTCCTTTGTATTCAAAAGAAACAAAACCAGTTTGAATCCAATTTTTCATTGGGCTTTTAGCAAAAATCGGGTCTAGGTACGCGGCAAAATCTTTTTGGTAGAAATGATATTTTTTTATGTTCCTTGGTATTCCAGAGGCAAAGGTGACTTTATCATTGGCGTGCTTACCTTTCAGTCCGTTAAGGTTTTTTGTTATAAATTCAACTTTACCACCCTGACGTAAGTAAATTTCAAGAACGGAGGGTCTTTCGGTCGAAAAATCAACAATTACTGCGCTCGATTTACGATCAAAATGAGCCCACTCGTCAGTAGCAGTAGTTTGTATGTTTGGCGCATGGAAATAAAGAGTGTTTTTGTGATATTCAATTTCATATCCGCTTATCTCAAACGATTTCAGTCCGGTAGACTTAAATTTTAAGTCTGTTTTTTTAAGCAAATCATTTACTGAATTTTTGTTCCAGCTTCGGGATGTTTCAATTAGAAAAACGCGTCTTGAAGCGCTTATGAACAAACGATTAATTTCTTTTAGATGTGGTTTGAAAATAGAAATAATCTCTTCATTCTTGGCTAAAGATTTGAAAGGCAAAACGGAAACATCAGTTTCATTCATTTTGTTGATTATTAACACCTTACCATCCTCTTTTCCAAATATTGTAGTCGGCGCGAATGCATTACGCTGATCGATTAGGTCTGCAGCAACATAGCCTACCCAAAGTAAGCTTGCAATCCCGAGTGCAATGAAAAGGTATCGTGCGAACATATAACCCTGATTATGCCAAAAATAGCTTAATCAAAGAAAGGATTTTATCTATTTTATGAATATAATGAACACACTAGTGTTCAATCAAACAAGGAGAGTTGCTCCGCTGCCAGTAAAGTAAAGGACTGCCTGTGGTGTACACAATCTCCGTGACGCTTGATCGCTTTTCGATGTTCTTCAGTTGGATAACCTTTATTATTTGACCATTTATAGTGAGGATAGTCATGATGGAGTATTTCCATATGTTCATCTCGGTAGGTCTTGGCAAGGATGGAAGCAGCTGCAATATGAAGAAATTTTGAGTCCCCTCGAATAATACACGAATGGGGTATGCCTTGGTAAGGGTGAAAACGATTTCCATCGATCATCAAGTGTTCGGGTCTGAAATTTAATTTATCAATTGCTCGATGCATAGCCAGAAAGCTGGCATTGAGTATATTGATTTGGTCAATCTCAAATGGTGAAGCTATGCCAATTCCAAAAGATATCGCCTCATTTTCAATAATTACCCTTAATTGATTACGTCTTTTTTCACTTAATTGTTTGGAGTCATTTAGAAATGGATGTCTGAAATCCTTTGGAAGAATGACAGCCGCTGCTACAACCGGACCCGCCAGACATCCTCGTCCTGCTTCATCACAACCCGCCTCGATTAGAGACTTGTCAGCGTATGGGGTGATAATATCTTTCACTCTCTAAAGTTGGCAAATAATTTGTACATTAGCGAAGAGTGTTTTTGGCACATGATTAAAATGTAAATTTCTATATATGAAATGTATTTTCATTTGCTTGATTATACTAATGTTTTCGGCAAATACCTTATTTAGTCAGGAAGACTCAGGAATTGCTACTGTAAATACGAAAGCGGAAGCATTAGCTTTAAAAACTACAGGTAAATTGAAAATCAAAATGCCTTCAGTATCATCAAAGGAAGATGTGGTAAAAAGCGCTTCTTACTATGTCCACAATTTTTTAGTAGACTTCGATAATGAAAGTAAAATCGCCGAAGTAATCATGGTAACGAATGATAGTAGAAATAGGCAAATCATCGTACGTTTCTTGTCGGCTTGTGCCATACAACAAATCAATATTGAGGGTGAATTGATCGAGTTGTCACCTTTTTATGAAAGCTACCTGAAATAAGTGTTTACTAAAGGAGGGGCAGTCTAATCTACATGACAACCCCTTAGGTTCCTTTAAAAACAGTACCGGTTGTTTTCGATAATTTTCGTGGCAATTAGTTGTCTCGAAGTCTTAGGATTGAATGATTCTGTTTTTGTAAATCGTTTGAGTCCCATGAGCATCATTCGTAATTCATCTCCCTCTGCGAAGCAGTTCAGGGCATCTTTACCTGCTTTTGCAATTCGATCCGCTGAATCGTAAAAATATGTTCTGACAATGGCGATCTGTTCTTTACATGCATCTTCACCTTTTGCAGAAATCATTTTTTCAACACGAAGCAGAACAGATTCCGCTTGATAGATCCATATGGCGATATCGGCAATATTCATAAGGATCTCCTGTTCTTTGGAGAGTGTTTGCATTAGTTTTTGAACAGCACCCCCTGCAATCATCAGAATCGTTTTCTTGAAGTTCTCCAGGTATTTGTGTTCATTGCTGAAAACTCCTTCCTCGGGATTTTCCATTTCAGGAATGCTCATCAGTTCGCTTGCTACTCTCATCGCTGGCCCCATGAGATCTAACTCTCCCTTCATTGCGCGACGCAAGATCATATCTACGGTCAACATGCGATTAATCTCGTTCGTTCCTTCGAAAATACGATTGATACGTGAGTCCCGATACGCTCTCTCTACGGGCGATTCTGCTGAATAACCCATCCCCCCATAGATTTGAACCGCCTCATCAACAACGTAATCCAGGCATTCGGAACCAGCAACTTTCAGCATCGCACATTCCGCAGCGAATTGTTCAATTCCTTTCAGTGTTGCCTGACCTTTTGACATGCCTTCCGCGATCAAACCTGCGATAGCGTCGTCAATGTTCTGTCCGGCACGGTAAGTAGCTGATTCTAGCACGAAGGTGCGAATGGCCTGTTCAGCAAGTTTATAACGTATGGCTCCGTATTTTGATATCGGTCGTCCGAATTGCTCACGTTCGTTTGTGTATTTTACGCTGTCAGTAATTGCAGCCTTGGAGCCTCCCAATACACCTGCTGCCAATTTGATACGGCCAATGTTTAAAATATTGATAGCAATCTTGAATCCGTTTCCCCTTTCTGAAAGCATGTTTTCTACAGGAACTTTCACGTTGTTAAAGAACACTTGACGTGTAGAGGATCCTTTGATTCCCATCTTTTTTTCTTCAGGATTTAAGGTGATCCCATCCCACGCGGCCTCTACAAGGAATGCCGAAAGGTTTGTATCATCTTCGATTTTGGCGAAAACGGTCATAAAATCAGCAAAACCTCCGTTCGTGATCCACATTTTTTGACCATTTAAGATGTAGTGTTTTCCATCCTCTGACAAGATGGCCTTAGTTTTCCCTGAGTTTGCATCCGAACCTGATCCTGGTTCAGTCAAACAATAGGCAGCTTTCCATTCTCCTGTTGCTAATTTGGGAATGTATTTGGCTTTTTGCTCTTCTGTTCCGTAGTAGAGAAGTGGAAGTGTTCCTATTCCTGTGTGGGCGCCGTATGCAACAGAAAATGAATATCCCTTTCCAAGCCTTTCTGTAGCAAACAAGGAAGTCTTAAAATCAACACCCATCCCGCCGTATTCCTCGGGTACCGACATGCCCAGCATGCCTAGTTCACCTGCTTTGTTCAAGAGTGAAGGCATGAACCCTTCTTCCATCTTATCTATTCGATCCAAGTGTGGTTCAACTTCTTGTTCAATGAAGTCGTCACACATCTGACCAACCATTCGTTGTTCCTCGGTCCATTCTTCAGGAATAAAAACTTCCTCTGGCTTTGTTTTTCTTATAAGAAATTCGCCTCCTTTAATTGGGTTTGTATTTGCAGCTGCCATTGTTTTTACTATTTTATTTGGTTGTTCGTGACTAAAATAATAAACTTATTAAACTATGCACGCATATTAAAGAAAATTATTTTATCACGTGGCTGATTGTTGATTCGAAGATTTGATCGCTGCGCTATTTGAACAAATAAATGATTTTCAAATATTTCAATATTCAAATTCTCAAATTTTTACCGCGCAATAGAAATCTTCAGTTTTTTACCTTTTACTTTTTCATTTGAAATCTTCTTCAATAGCGCATGAAGGTTTTTGCGCTTTAAGGCAACGAAGGAAGAGAAATCTAGCACAGTGATAAGTCCAATATCTTCTTTTTTCAATTCGCCTTTTTGTCCAAGAAAACCTACCAGGTCAATCTTGTTTATCTTATTCTTTTTACCTCCACTGAAATAGATGGTGATCCAAGGGCTTTCCACAGGAGCAATTGGATGATTAGGGATTTTGTATACGGAATGCGGAATCTTTAGGTATTCAGGTGTCTCCTCATCGCTGTTGATCATAAGGTATGCGGATCCATTAGCCTTCATTCGGGCAGTTCTACCATTTCGATGAATGAATGCTTCCTTAGAATGGGGGTATTGAAAATGAACGACATGCTGTATTTCCGGAATATCCAGTCCGCGCGAACCGAGATCTGTACATACCAGGGTGTGATGACTTCCATTTCGGAATTTAATCAGTGCACGTTCGCGGTCTTCCTGTTCCATTCCTCCATGGTAGGCAATGGATTCAAAACCGGACTCCTTCAAAAAAGTAGTGATCGATTCGGTGGCTTCTCTAAAATTGCAGAAAATAATGGTCAGTTCTCCTTGAAAACTGCAGAGCAGATCATACAGCCTATCAAATTTATTGGATGACCGCACAGGAACCCTGAAAAAGCTGATATCCGGTGATTCCTGACTTGATAGATAATTAATGATGTGAGGTGATTTTAATCGCAGGTAATCAGGAAATGTTTCCATTTCTGTTGCCGAAACGAGGGTGGTTTTTTTGAGATTTCGAAACTGCTCACGGATGAATCGCATTTGTTCCTCGAAACCAAATTCCAGGCATTTGTCGTATTCATCAATGACTAGTTGCCCGGTATGTGTCAAGTCAATATTTTCTCTGGAAATATGATCACAAATTCTTCCCGGTGTTCCAATGAGCAGGGTTGGGGCGTCGGTTAAACTATTGCGTTCTACCTGCATGGAATGGCCTCCGTAACATGTCAGTACCTTGAAATTGGGTTTGAATGACTTAAAAACCGTTTCGATCTGTATCGCTAGCTCACGAGAAGGAGCGATAATCAATGCCTGAACGCCTGTTTTTTTCGCATCCAGTTGCAAGAGTAGGGGTAATAAAAAGGCAACTGTTTTTCCGGATCCGGTTTGAGAAAGTAATACGAGATCATTGTTTTTTTGAGACTCTTTTAATGCTTCTTCTTGTAATTTATTCAGTCCCTTGAAGCCTGTGTTTTTCAATACGTACTGAATGATATCTTCTTCCTTCCTCATTGGATAAAGGTAGTAGAAATAAAGTTTTTGGTTACTTCACTTTGAACTTACTATTTAGTAAGTTACTATTTGGTAAGTTACTATTGGGTAAGTTACTATTTGGTAAGTTTTGTATATTTGTGCAAAATATAAGGAGATGGAAAGTTCGCCCTTTATGTTCGGGACAACCGTTAGTAAAACAGGATTTACCAATCGGGAGCAAGATGTAGAGAAGCTCTATTTGAATCTTACACAAGGAATCAATACGATGTTGATCTCGCCTAGACGCTGGGGAAAATCTTCCTTGGTGGAGCGCGTTCTGCTCAAGATCAAAGAAAAGCAGCCAAGCATCAAGGTTGTACATATTGATCTCTTTTCCGTTTCATCAGAGGAGGAACTTCTTCAGTTGTTTGCCAAAGAGGTTATCAAGGCATCTTCTTCGGTTTGGCAGGAATGGGTGCAGGCTGGAAAAGAGTTTTTTAAGCAACTGACTCCAATTGTTTCATTCGGGATTGATCCATTGCACGATTTTAGTTTATCGTTTGATTGGAACCAACTGAAACAACACAAAAACGAAATTCTAGATTTACCCGAAAAAATTTCTACTGCAAAAAAATGCCGTTTTGTGATCTGTCTGGATGAATTTCAAAATTTGGCCACTTTTCCGGAATATGATCATTTGGAAAAGAGCATGCGTGCTGTCTGGCAACGTCAAAAATCTGTGTCATATTGTTTGTACGGAAGCAAACGGCACATGATGACGGATATCTTTAATAATCCATCCAAACCATTTTATCGTTTTGGGGATATCATGTTATTGCAAAAGATCAAACGCGAAAAATGGGTGTCTTTTATTGAGGAATCATTCCGGAAAACCAAGAAGCAAATTACTTCAGATATTGCAGAACTCATTCCCGCGCTCATGCAGGATCACTCCTGGTATGTGCAGCAACTGGCGCATTACACGTGGCAAAAAACACGTAAAAAGGCAACGAATAAAGAAGTGGAAGCAGCGTTTGAAGAGCTCATTCATGCCAATTCGCCACTGTATTTGAGAGAAGTAGAAGAATTAAGCACAACACAGCTCAATTTGCTCAAAGCAATAGCTCGAAAAGAAGAACAATTGAGTAGTGTTAAAACAATTCAAACCTACCATCTGGGTACTTCCGCGAATGTGATCAAAAACAAAACTATTCTACTTAAGGCAGATATCATTGATGATGTAAATGGAAAGATTTCTTTTTTAGATCCTGCGTTTGAATACTGGTTTGCTCAGACGTATTTTAAGATCTTTACAAGGTAGAATAATAACCCTGTGCACGACCATCTTTGTAGATCTGTTGAAGTTCTTCTGGGGTTCTGTCCAGGTCTAGCCAATTCACATCAAAACCATTGAAGATGGATAACTTCATGAGTATGTGAGATTGTCCCAAATGACTCTGGATTTCAATGAGCTCATCTTTGAAATCGCTTTTGAAGTCCGGGTCTAACTTTTGAATGAGCAAGAGTATTTTCATCAATTTATTGATGATATATTGATGAAATTTGGTCGGGTATTTTAAACTTGATTCTTCAATGGAACTGTAGACCTGTAATGCTTCTTTCATCAAAAAAATGAGAAGTTCCACTTCTCCGTATTTGTCGCGTGT
>JBIITO010000106.1:0-7578 GCA_044340465.1 Crocinitomicaceae bacterium
TATACTTATTCAACGATTGAGATTTACTTCGAACGGGAACGTATTGCCTTGCACAAACGATCCAAAAGTCATGGGAAATACACCACCATCACTGATCATCTTAGCAGTTCACATAAAGCTTATTCTGAATGGAGTCTTGATTTTTTCTGTGCTAAAGCACAAAAGATGGGCAAATATACGGAGCAGTTTATCCGTGAAATGATCCAACAGAAGGACTATCCTGAGGTTGCCTACAAACAGGCTTTAGGCATCATCTTACTTCAGAACAAATATCCGGTAGATCGAGTAGAAAAAGCATGTGAAAAAGCTTTGTCAATCGGAAGATATGGTTATCATCTGATTGAAAACATTCTTAAAAATGGAATGGACCAGGATCAGTCAGAGCAACTTATCACTCCACACATACCACCTCATTCAAACATACGGGGTGGAAACAATTATTGTTAATCCGTTTAATTTAAAAATCAATATATGAACACACAAACTACAATCGAAAAAATGCAGCAATTAAGGCTGTATGGAATGAGTGAAATCTATCAACGAGCAATAAAAGAAAACTTGTTTTCAGCTTACACCAACGACGAGTTTATTGCCCTTTTAGTTGATACCGAATGGGAAAGCAAACAAAATATGCGAATCCTTAATCTGGTCAAAAATGCCGGTTTTAGGCAAAACATCACTTCTTTGAATATCGACTACACTTCCAATCGAAAACTGGATAGAAATATGTTCGAAAGACTTCTATCCCTACAGTTCCTTAAGCAAGCTGAGAATATTATTATCACTGGTCCGACTGGCGTCGGAAAAAGCTATCTGGCACAGTGTCTTGGCAAATCATGTTGTGAACATGGAGTTAAAACGCTTTACATGAACTGCGGTGAACTGATTGAAAAGGTAAAGCTTTCTAAAATCGAGGGAACTTACACCAAGCTTCTCAAAAGGCTTTATTCATTCGAATTGTTCATCATTGATGATTTTGGTTTGCACGCCTTTGATAATCATTCACGTCAAGCTCTTATGGATATTATTGAAAACAGATACGACAGAGCATCAACAATCATTGCTTCTCAAATCCCTGTTTCAGACTGGCATCAAACCATCGGAGAAGGGACTATTGCAGATGCAATTTTAGACAGGCTTGTATACTCCTCACACCGCATCGATCTCAACGGAGAATCACTCAGGAAAAATAGAAAACTTAAAGGTTAATTTTTAATAATTTTAATGCCGAAAACATCATGAAAAAAGTGGCACGGTATGCTCCGGAATCACTGGCACTATATCACCGGAATGTGCATACAAAAATCGGAAATTGAAAATACGTTATTCGACATTGAAAAATTGCCTTCGGCTATACAAGAAGAACTTCAATCTGAAATGTGGTTAGGAAATATTGGGAATTCTTCCATTAAAAAAATAATACAAAAAAATGATGGCATAATAATATCTGAATACGAAAATGGAGGTGATATAAGCAAGAATATAATTGTTACAAGCAATTATTTAATATTAAGTTATTCGGTTGGTGTTGGTGAAGAAAAAACATTAATTTACAACAAGAAAACAAAAACACATTCATTCATTGACGATTTTGCAGAAGATTTAATAGGAAATAATTCTATTAAAGTAACTAGGGATTATTATGATTCAAGAGACGTAAACGACCCTAACTATGAAGGTCATATCTTTGAAGAAGGTGAATACAATTTATCTAATAATATTTATAAGAAATTGTAGTTTTTTGTATTCGAAAAATTAATTTAAATATTCGAAATACGCACTATCAAATAGCCATGATGAGGTTTTGCAAATCGCCACGGTGGGAATGTTCTTTTGCGTAACCAGTTTTGAAAAGAACGGTGATTTTATCAATGTATTGTTGAATTGTCATTTTCACCTGTTATTTGATGGATAATTTTTGTCGTACTCAATGAAAAACTCGGATAGGCTCATACCAAGACCTTTGGTAATAATCTTATGAAGCATTTGAATAGAGATATTCCTTTGTCCGTTTTCAACGGTGCTCATATAGGCACGACCAACTTCTGATTTTAAAGCCAAACCTTCTTGTGAAAGACCCCGCTTTTTGCGTTCATATTTAATAAGTTCTGTAATGTTTTTCACTGTATCCATGAATACAAAGTACGCAAAATGTTCACTATCAAACAACACTCTTTTTGATACATATAGTTTCGACATAGTGAACTTTTTTTGTCAATAACTTGCATCATGTATTTTAATTTCGTATCTTTGCTTATATTTCCTTTAAAGGTTTTCGGATGTAATGCCTTGATTGTCATTAACATACCTCTCGTTTTCTGTAATATCTCTTAAATCCCTAAGGGAAGGCAACCGTTGTTGCTCAGTAAAGGCACAATAAGCCCGTTTCGGGAATTTTAAAAATTGAACATGAGGTGAAAACAACTGATGTCAGCGAAAATGGTGCTGACAGCTTTTTTCTGAACTTCGCTGATGGCTTGAAGCCGAACAAAATGAGTACCGCCCAACTAAGAAAGGTCGATGGCTTCTCAGAAATCAGTGATGACGATGCTCTGAAATTAATTGATGAGCTGTACAAACTCTCCGTAATCACTTACGGACTACTTAACCAAAAATAACATCAGAACAAAAACTATTAACTATGAAAAAATAAAGAGATTGAGTGTTGAAATATCGAAATAAATCCACTCAAATATTAACGCCACGTTGCTCTGTAAAAATTACGAGTACTACCAACGTCCAAAAAAACAAGGACATTAAAACAAATATTTTAATACTAAAAACAATGAATATAGAAGAACAATTTAAATCCTTTGCGAAAGGATACGAAAAAAAAGTAGCTAAAAATAACAACGTATTTATCTATACGAGAGTTAGTTCAAAAGACCAAGAACAGAACAAAAGTTTAATAACTCAGTTGCATCAAGCAAGAGCTTATGCTCTTGAAAAGAACTACAATGTCATGAGAGAATTTGGTGGCACTTATGAGAGTGCTAGTGGTGATTTTACCAGAAAGGAGTTTAGGAAACTTATTGATGAGGTTAGAAGGTCTAAAAACAAACCTTATGGGATACTGTTAAATACAATCAATCGTTTTTCAAGAAGTGGAGGCAGTGGCGTTGCTCTAGCAACTGAACTAGTCGAAATACTTGGGGTTCATATTATGGATGTTTCAACGGGAAACACCACTGAAACCGAGCAAGGAAAGCTACTTATTTATCAAGAATTACTCAAAGCTCGACAAGAGAACATTGATAGGTTAAAGCACACCTTACCAGGAATGGTACGCCATATCAAGGAAGGTAAATGGCTTGGGAACGCTCCAAAAGGTTATGACCATTTCGGACCGAAAGTAAAGAACATGAAATTCTATTCAGCAGAGCAGACAATCAAACTCAACGAGGAGGGGCATTTACTAAAAAAAGCATGGCAATGGAAGTTACAAGGCGAAAGAGATTTCATCATATTAAAAAAGCTCGAAGACCTTGGATTGATAATATCTAAACAAACATTGAGTGACATTTGGCGAAATCCGTTTTACTGTGGTATCAGCACCCATAGAATGTTGGATGGAACTGTTACCAAAGGTCTGTGGGAAAAAATGGTTTCTGAAAGGGATTTTCTAATTGTACAGGAAATACTCAAAGGCAACAACTTTGGATACAAGCAAGAAAAAAGTAATCCAAACCGTCCGTTAAATGCTTTTGTTACTTGCATTGGTTGTGGTAACAAACTAACTGGCTATGCAAATGAAAAGAAGGGACTTCACTACTACAAGTGCCAATGTTGTAAAGGTGGTAGCATCAATGCAAACACTACAAAAAAGTCGCTTGGTAAAGGAGCAAACGACCTTTTTGCTGAATTTTTGGAGCAATATTCTTTATCAGAACAAAATGTTAAGGCGTTTGAAGTGCAGTTGAAATTGACTTATGAATTGCTTTCGGGAGAATCAAAGGACGATAACAAGCTATTCCAAAAAGAATTGGATAAGCATGAAGCAAAATTGAAAACGCTAAAACAAAATCGAATGATTGGTTTAGTCGATGATGAGGAGCTTTATTTGGAGATGAAAAGTGAGTTAGAAACCAAAATTTTCGACATTAAGAAAAAAATGGAAGCAAACCCCGTAGAATTATCTAACCTAGATAAATACGTTTCTGAATCGGTTACAATTTCTCAAAACATCAATAAATACTGGGTTAATAGTGGTGTAGAGATGAAAAAGAGAGTTCAAGAATTGGTGTTTCCTAACGGATTAGTCCTTGATATGAAAAATCGGGTTTATCTAACCAACGAAGTGAATGTGGTATTTGATATAAATCGAGCAATGACTGGGGATACAGGGGGTAAAAAAGAAAACGGTTCAGAAGAAATTTCTGAACCGTCATCTGTAGTAGCGGGGACACGACTCGAACGTGCGACCTTCGGGTTATGAGCCCGACGAGCTACCAACTGCTCCACCCCGCACTCTGTTCAATCGAACTAATGATTAACCCGAATGCGATACAAAGATAGTTACTCTTTCGGTAAAAGCAAGCCAATTAACTTAAAAAATACTGATTTCACTGAATGAGGTCTTTATAAGCCTTCCATTTCTTGACTTAATATCTTCGGAACTTGTTACTTTTGAATTGAATTTCGTTTTTACGGAAACAATAACTATGAAAACACTTCTTCTTTCTCCAGTACTTGTTATTTTTCTCCTCGTTTATTCTTGTGGAGGAGATAAAAATTATACTGAAAAGGTTCATTTTAAAAAACCGAAAAACGCAAATGATCTTGAAGCACACATGGCTGAGATCGAAAACAACTCGGATTGGAAAGTAATGAACAGTCTCGCCTATAACAACAATGAAGGATCTACAGAAGAAGTAATTGCCTACTTGAACAAAAACGATGAGGCTGTGAAGCTTGAAGAACGATTTTCAGATATTTCAACGGGCAATAATGGCTACCGGCATTTTTATGTGGCGGATCAAAAAACGTTTGCCACTCGCGAGGTATATTTCGATAACACCATCAAGAAACCGGCATATATCGAGCGAATTACTTTTTATGGGAAAAATCAGCAGCCAAACTACACCAAAGAGCGATCAGCTGACACGGAATTGGAACTGGAAAATGCCGTGTTCCAGCAGCGTAGTCCGATAGGTGTTTCCATCGAACGAGCTATGCAAGTGATCAATCAGCAAGGAGAGTTTGCCACCACTTTTCAGGGATTTGTCCAGTCTGGCGGTATCACATATCTGCTTGTTGGTGAGAATTCCCAAGATGGCTATGCAAGTTCACTTGCCATTCAATATGAGAACGAGGACATTAAGAAACTGAAAGTTAATGAGCGTGGAATGATTGGTACTCCTTTGCAGATCAAACACCAAACGATGGTGGATGAAAAAGGTTTGAAGTTTCAGGTTCTTTTAGATCTGCTGATCAATTCCTGAGTTCTATCATCCATTAAGACGGCTTCTTTGCCGTTCGACATTTTTTCAAAACCATCACCGCAAGGATTTAATTAATCTTGTTCCTGAATTTCCTAAAATGAACTTTACGAAACAACTATTGACCATAGTCTGTCTGTGGGCAGGTCTTAACTGTTATGGTCAGGGTATGAAAGTATCAGGTGTGGTTATGGATAGTTCCGGAACCCTACCGCTTCATCAAGCAATGATTATGGCGGTGCGGGTGAAAGACTCCGTTTTACTCGGATTTACAAGAACCGCAGCAAATGGTTCCTTTGTGTTAAGCGGCTTCCCTATTGATACATTCTCGATGATCATTTCTCATCCCCGATTCGATGACAAAACCATATATATCTTCGGAAGTAAGGAGGATCGGGAAATCAACATGCAAATCCTTAAAATGCCTGCAAAATCAAAAGATCTGAAGGAGGTAATGATCTATGCGAATAAGAATCCGATCTACTACAAAGGGGATACACTTGTATACGTGGCTGACTCCTTCAAAGTAGAAGAAGGGGCAGTGGTGGAGGACTTATTAAAGAAACTTCCCGGACTAAAGATTGACAAGGACGGGAAGATCACTTCACAGGGACAAGAAATTAAAAAGGTACTCGTAGACGGTGATGAATTCTTCGGGACGGATCCGACCGTTGCCACCAAAAACTTGGGCGCAGATGGGATTGAAACAGTTCAGATCTACGAAAAAACAGACAACGAAACAATCGGAGGTTCGGATGAAAAAATTCGTGTACTTGACCTGAAATTGAAGGAGGACGCGAAAAAAGGCTATTTTGGCAGGGTGTCGGCCGCCTCAGATCTTGCATTAACACCCCTAGACAACTATTACGGCAGCCGTCCATTCTATGAGGGTGAACTACTTTTTAATAAGTTCAGTTCGCAACAGAAAATTTCAGTCTTTGCACTTGGATCCAATACGCCACGATCGAATTTCGGACGAGGTGACATGAATAAATTTGGCTTAAGCAACGAGCGAGGAGCAAACCGTAATTTCTGGGAACCAAACAATACCGACAACACAAGTGGAATACCTCAAACCTTAAAAGCAGGAATCTATTACTCTGATAAATTTGGGAAGAAGAAAAACACAGAATTGTTGTTCAACTACTCATACTACAATGATCGTTTGGATGTCCATTCCTCCAGCAGGTCCCGTTATTTCTTGCCTGATACTACCTTCTTCACCAGTGATTCAACCCGGGATTATTCCGAGAATGAAACTCATAAATTCAATTTACAGATCCAAAGTCAGCTTGATTCATTGACTTTATTGGAATTCAAGCCATCCATTTCCTTCGATGCGGCATTAAGTAATTCTACTAAATCAAATATCTTCGGCGGAGAAACGGGCATTCAATCACTTGTTACGGACATTGCCAATAATTCTATATCCAAGGGAGTTTCCAGTAACAATACACTTCGTTTATATCGAAAATTCAAGAAAAAGCGTCGTGAACTGGAAGTACGTTATGACTTGATTACCTCGGATAATAATACGGATGGATACCTCAATTCGGCCTCTAGCTACAACACGCTTGCATACATAGACAGTGTAGATCAGAGCAAGATCAACAACAACAGTTCGATCGAGCATTTCGGGACCTTCAGTTATTTTGAACCGATCTCCAGAAAATGGAAGATCAGTTTAAATTACCTCTAC
This sequence comes from Crocinitomicaceae bacterium, assembly GCA_044340465.1. GTDB lineage: Bacteria > Bacteroidota > Bacteroidia > Flavobacteriales_D > Crocinitomicaceae > M0103. Next base: position 7,138 of record JBIITO010000106.1, read on the forward strand.
GAAACAGGAACATCTGACCAGCAAAAGGAGACTTATGACAAAATCAGTGGCGTTTACAGTGGATTCAGGGCAGAATTTTCGAACAACTTTGAAAACACCAGATTACAGAATCGAGCCGGAACGGAACTCATTTACGAAAGCAGCAAACATTTTCTCTCTGGTGGACTCTTCTTTCGAAATATTCAGATCGACAATCACAACTTGATCACTGATTCTATCATAAATCAAAATATCAATAACTACTTACCTAAATTTAAATATGAGTTCAAGCCCTCGATGAGCAAGCGCTTTACAGTGAATTACAATACTAGTTCACAGCAACCTCAAATCACAGATCTACAACCTGTGCTGGATAACACCAACCCAAACCGAATTCAGACTGGTAATCCCGATCTAAAACCGAATTACGTTCATACCTTAATGGTTAATTTCAATACCTGG
>JBIITO010000107.1:0-7567 GCA_044340465.1 Crocinitomicaceae bacterium
GGAACAGAAAGATTACTTGAAATTTCACAAAAAGATATTGAACAACGTATCGATGAATTCGTTTCATTAACGAACTTTGATATGGTTCAAACTGTCTGAATTATGGAACAAACGGATCTTCTCAACGAATTAAAGGACCTTACAGCGAATGCGGATGTGTTCGCCGTAGCGCGTGAGGTTAATGACCTGAAGCAGCGCTTCGGGGATGTATTTCTGGACCTGGAGCGAAAAGAGCAGATCGCTCAACTTGAGGCTGCTGAAAAAGGAGAAGAATACGAGGGGGCCGATCTGCGTTCACTTCGCAAAGCCTTCAATGAAGAGTATACCGCGTTCAAAGACCGTTTGAAAGTACAGACCGATGTGCGCAATGCACAGGAAAATGAGCATCTACAGCAGAAAAAAGTACTGATCGACCGACTTCGAAAAACCATCCAGGAAGAAGAGAATATAGGAGCCGCTTTAGCCGTATTCAAGGAGATTCAGGAATCCTGGAAAACTGTTGGTGACATTCCGAGAAATAAACGTGAGGAGATCCAGAAAGAATATTCGAAATTACTCGAGCAGTTCTTTTACAATCTGAAGATCTACCGCGAACTCAAAGACCACGATCTTAAACGAAACCTTCAGCTCAAGGAAGAAGTGATCAAACGCTTGACCGAATTGCAAAACAATGAATCGGTCAAAGAAACCGAGCAAATTCTAAAATCACTTCAGAATGAATGGGAAGATATCGGTCCGGTGGTCAACGACGAGTGGGATCGATTGAAGAACGAATACTGGTCGGCTGTCCGCAGCATTTATGAGCGAATTCACGCTTATTACGATGAGCGTCGCAACACCCTTCAGGATAATCTCAACAAGAAAAAAGAACTCTTAAAGCAAACGGAAGAATTTCTGAGCACCATCGGAACAATCGATTCCACGAAAAGCTGGGAACAGCAGACTTCCAAATTACTCGAGATCCAGGAGCAGTGGCGAAAAGTGGGTTTTGGTCCGAAAAAAGAAAATGAGGAGGTCTACAAGTCCTTTCGGGCACTTTGTGATCAGTTCTTTACCGCCAAGAAAGCCTTTTATGGCACAATAAACGAAGGCTATAAGGAGTTAGCCGAACGCAAGAAAAAACTCATAGAAAAAGCCGAGGCGATAAAAGATTCGACCGATTGGAAACAGACATCGGAGGAACTGATCCGTTTGCAGAAAGAATGGAAAAAGATCGGCAATGCCGGTCAAAAACAGGAGCAACGACTGTGGACGAGTTTCCGGGCAGCATGTGATCACTTCTTCAACGCGAAACAAGCACATCACACTGGACAAGAGAAAGCATTTGAAGGGAATCTCGAGGCAAAACGTTTGCTCATTACAGAAATAGATGCCTTTTCGCCAAGTGGAAACAAAAGTGCCGATCTCACCGCTTTAAAAGAGTTTAGCGCGCGTTTTTCGGCCTTGGGAATGGTTCCGGGAAAAGACAAAGATTCCGTTTTCAAAGCGTACAAAGATGCGCTGGACAAACAGTACGCTGCCATCAAACTGGATGCATCAGAGAAAGAGAAGATCCTTTTCGAAGCACGTATCGAAACCTTGTCTGCAAGTGCGGATCCTTCTAAGGCTTATGCCAGAGAAAAAGCAGATATCCGTCAGCAGATCGAAAAACTAAAAAGCGAAATGCTGCAACTTGAAAACAATCTCGGTTTTTTCGCCCGATCAAAAGGGGCAGATGCCTTGAGAAAGGAAGTGGAAGGAAAGGTGCAGGCAGCAGGCGCGAAGATCGAAGCACTGAAACGCAAGCTCAAACTCATCCCGAATGAATAGATTCATTAATGCTTTATTGCTGTTCATTCTATTCCCTACCATGGGGCTTGCCATTTTCGTAGGGTTCGATCTCCCTATAGAATCCTTGCACACTACGGGAGCGCTAATGCCCTACAAAAAGATTGTATTCACCTGTCTCGGACTTTTACTTTTGATCATAGCCCTTCGTCGCACCGTTCGTCGATGGATGGGAATGAATTTGGTACTCAAAACATCCCGTTTCAAATGGAATGAAGAAGCAGGTTCCGAACGATTGAAACGTATTACGGTCTATACCTTGATGGAAGGGATTGTATTTCTTTCCGTGGCGATTGGATTGTATATTGTTACGCCTTATGCCTGGTTACCGGCAGTCGCTTTTGCCACCGTATTTCTTGACAATATAATTTTTCTGGTTGTAGGCAGATGGAAAAAAGGTTTTCGGGTAGGCATTACCCCAAAAGCCGTAATCATGGCTGATCGGGATGTGCAGTTAGTTTATTTCTCCGGTTTGAGGAAGGTTTCGATCCATCAGGATTCAGTTTATTTTGATTACATCAATGATCTTCAACTGAACTTTCCCATCGATGCCATTGATCCCCAAAAACGTGATGTGTTTTTCGATCATCTTAATGCCCAGATAGACCGCGACCGAGTTTTTGTTACAATCAAACGGTATTGAATTATTTTGAGATTAACGGGATAGATAAACTTGCGATTTATACTCGAAACATTCTCTTTATAGCAATGTTCAAAATACTTCAAATAATACGGTTAAAAAGTCAGTAAAAATTTTCTTTGAGTGACACATGACTTATTCAATCTCTAACTGATTATACGACCAACAGCGAACGCAGGTTCACTTTTTGATCGATAATATGAGGTAAGTTCATAATTCCTACGCGCTCTTGCTGCATGGTATCACGATCTCGTATAGTCACTGTTTGATCTTCTAATGTTTGGTGATCTACGGTTACAGCGTATGGCGTTCCAATAGCATCTTGGCGACGGTAGCGTTTACCTATGGAGTCTTTTTCATCGTACTGACATAAATAATCAAACTTTAGTGAATCAATTATCTCACGTGCTTTTTCTGGTAAGCCATCCTTTTTTGTTAATGGCATCACGGCTACTTTATAGGGAGCCAAGGCAGGTGGAATAGTCAAAACGACCCGATCTGTTCCATCTTCGAGTTGTTCTGTTTTGTAAGAAGCGCTCAAAACGGCAAGGAACATCCTATCCAAACCGACTGACGTCTCAACAACATATGGAACATAACTTTGATTGAGTTCGGGATCGAAATACTGCAGTTTTTTACCCGAGTATTGTTCGTGTTGCTTTAAGTCGAAATCCGTACGTGAATGAATACCTTCCAATTCCTTGAATCCCATAGGGAAATCAAACTCAATATCGCATGCTGCATTAGCATAATGAGCCAATTTGATGTGATCATGGAAACGATAATGCTTGTCTCCGAGCCCAAGTGCTTTATGCCATTTCGAACGTGTTTCCTTCCAGTATTCGTACCATTTTATTTCTTCACCGGGGCGGCAGAAAAACTGCATTTCCATCTGTTCGAATTCGCGCATGCGGAAGATAAACTGACGTGCAACAATCTCATTTCTAAAAGCTTTTCCAATCTGTGCAATACCAAATGGGATTTTCATCCGACCAGATTTTTGCACATTCAGAAAATTAACGAAGATACCTTGTGCCGTTTCAGGACGAAGGTAGATGGTAGAAGCATCCCCTGCCACAGAACCTAGTTCAGTGGAAAACATCAAATTGAATTGTCGAACTTCTGTCCAGTTTCGTGATCCTGAGATCGGGCAAACTATCTCACAATCCATGATCAACTGATAAACGCCTTCGAGGTCATTATTTTCCAAAGCTACGCGCATGCGATCTTCGATTTCTTTGATCTTTCCAAGGTTGCGTAAAACATTCGGATTTGTCTCACGGAACTGGGTTTCATCGAAACTGTGCCCGAATTTTTTTGAACCTTTTTCTACCTCTTTATCGATTTTCTGACGGATCTTTTCCATGTGATCTTCCAGTAACACATCCGCTCGGTAGCGTTTTTTGGAATCCTTGTTATCGATCAATGGATCATTGAAGGCATCCATGTGTCCGGAAGCTTTCCAGGTAGTGGGGTGCATAAAGATCGCGGCATCAATTCCAACGATATTTTCGTGCATCTGTACCATTGCTTTCCACCAGTAATTTTTGATGTTGTTTTTTAGTTCAGCACCCAGCTGGCCATAGTCATATGTGGCCGCCAAACCATCGTAAATCTCAGAGGAAGGAAAGACAAATCCATATTCCTTTGCATGAGAAATGACCTCCTTTAGTTTATCTTCTTTATGATTCATGAATTCGATTGAACATGTGAAAATTATCCCAAGATTGCTTTAATACCTGGCAATTCAATTCCTTCTAGGTATTCAAGCATCGCACCTCCTCCTGTAGAAACGTATGACACTTTATCTGCCAGTTTGAACTTATTGATCGCTGCAACAGAATCACCTCCACCAATCAATGAGAATGCTCCATTCGCCGTGGCATCCACGATGGCATTCGCAACATCTACGGTTCCCTGCTGGAAATTCTCCATTTCAAACACACCCATCGGACCATTCCATAAGATCAATTTGGAGTTCAGAATGATCTCACGGCATGCTTTAGCTGTTTCTGCCCCGGTATCCAATCCCATCCATCCGGCAGGTATCTCACCGATCTTTACCTCTTTGCGGTTGGCATTGTTATCAAAGGCATCTGCAATCACAGTGTCTGTTGGGATGTACAGATTAACTCCTTTCGCTTTGGCTAGAGTAATGATGGTGTGTGCTGTTTTTAGGTAATCATCTTCAACCAAAGAATTGCCGACATTTCCGCCCATTGCTTTTACGAAAGTATACGCCATGCCTCCGCCAACGATCAGGTTATCTACCTTATCTAGAAGGCGCTCAATAATCGTTATCTTAGAAGAAACTTTCGCCCCACCAACGATTGCTGTCAATGGTTTTTCTGTGGAATTCAATACTTTGTCCACCGCCTTGATCTCTCCTTCGATCAGGTAACCAAACATTTTATCATTTGGGAAAAAATTCGCAACAACCGTAGTACTGGCGTGAGCACGATGAGCGGTTCCGAAAGCATCATTCACATACACATCGCCATGTTTCGCTAAGGCTTCAGCAAAACTTTCTGTTCCAGCTGTTTCCTGCTTATAGAAGCGAACGTTTTCGAGCATTAATACTTCTCCAGGGCGCAAATTAGAACTCATTTCATATGCTCCCGCGCCAATGCAATCAACGCCAAATTTTACATCCACACCCAGTACGTTCGATATATGCCCCACAATGTGACGCAAAGAATATTTATCCTCTGGCCCTTCTTTCGGTCTGCCGAGGTGAGACATTAACACCACACTGCCTCCTTCTTTAAGAATATGAAGTATGGTAGGTGCCGCTGCACGGATACGCGTATCATCTGTAACTACCATTGATTCCTTGTCCAGCGGAACATTAAAGTCCACGCGGATCAATGCTCTTTTTCCGCTAAAGTCATACGTATGAATATTTGCCATGATGTGTGTTGAAATTTCGGTGGCAAAGGTAAAAAAAAGTGGCCCTTGACATAGCTTGGGCCACTTTTTTATGTTGAGGGAAGGTTTTTCCCTCCAATCTTCGTTACAGTTTAATGATCTGTTTTTTCTCGATTGCGCTGTTGCTTTTTACACTTAGTGTATACACTCCAGAGGAAAGGTTTGATGTGGAGATCAGTTCAACTCCATTCACTATACCGCTAAGTATGATTTTACCATTGTTATTAGCTAAACTGTAAGTTGCATTCTCCAATCCTGCAATCGTAACTGATTCTTGGAAAGGATTCGGAAACACATTCATTTTCAATGAAGAAGCCTCCTCAATTCCAAGGAACGCTGAAAGCAATACTTTGTCAAGTACGTGAACAACGCCATTCTCTGACGTAAGGTCTGGCGTTGTTACGTTCGCATCATTGATTTTCACACCTCCTGTAAGAGAAACGATTACGTTATCGTCACTTAAAGTTGGCACTGGACCAGCTGTAAGATCTTTAGAAAGTACTCTTCCCGATACCACATGGTAAGTTAGAATATCAGTAAGATCAGGCCGTGCCAAAACATCATCCAATGAAATTTTTAGCGAGGAAGCTAAATTTGAAAAGGCCACATCTGTCGGGGCAAATACGGTGAATTCCTCAAAAGGATCAGTTAGAACAGGTAACAATCGAGCTTTTATAACGGCAGACACTAATGATGTATGAGCAGTCGAACCGATGGCTATGTCAACTACTGTTTTGTTTGGAAGAACGACTTCATTCAGAACGTGTACTACACCGTTATCAGCTTGCAAGTTAGCCTTTGTAACTTTTGCCTGGTTGATATAAACATCTGAACCGTCAATTGTTACCTTTAATGTGTTTGCATTGTTTAAGGGTGTAACAATCTGGCCATTGGAAAGACTTGTGGATAGGACTTTGGAACCTAAAACATGGTAAAGTAGAATTTCTGATAATTCAGGTGTCCCGATCAATTGGTTTGCAGATTGCCCCAGGAAATTCAATGCGTCAGCGATTGCATTGTCTGTTGGCGCAAAGACAGTCAAAGAAGAAAATGGATCTGTCAATGCAGGAAGTAATCTGGCCTCAACAACTGCAGTTACTAAGGTTGTGTGGTCAGGGGAACCAAGTGCAATATCAGCAACGGTTTTATTTGGAAGTACTACATCTTCCAAGAAATGAACTACTCCATTTTCAGCAAGAAGGTCTGGAGCAGAAACTTGTGCTTGATTCACATAAACGTTTGCTCCATCTATGGTAATCTTCAACGTGTTTGCATTGTTCAAGGGTGTTTCGATTAGTCCGTTGGTAAGAATTGTAGAAAGAACTGCTTTACCTAATACGTGATAACGCAAAATATCTGACAAATTTGATAAAGCGAGTAATCCGTCAATATCTGTATTAAGTTTGGCTGCCAAATTTAAAAAAGCTTTATCATCCGGAGCAAAAACGGTAAATGTGGCGTTAGGGTCTTTTAAAACATCATCCAAATTTTCCTGGATTAAAGCGGCCTCGAGATAGGTGTGATTTGGGCTCGTGGCAATTACATCGTCAAATACGTTTTGCTGGGCCAATAGTGATGTATTCAACAAAAATGTACTGGGAAGAACCAGAACCAATAATCCTAATTTTTTTTTCATAATCAGTTTTATTTGTTTAATTTATAACAGTTCTGATTAAACAAAATGTCTTCGATTTGGTTTAGCGATTTGAATAATTAGTAAAATATATTGGATTTATTTAAGATATTTTAACGATATTCAGCAATATGTTAAGGTTACATTATGTCTAGTGAAAGGCAGATATTTACTTTGAAACAAGTTGTAAGTTCTATACGAAAAACACTTGAAGCGCGATACAAAGAAAACTATTGGATTAAGGTAGAAATGCATAAACTCAATCAATATCCCAGCGGACATGCATTTCCGGAACTAGTGCAAAAGGAGGAAGATAAGATTGTGGCTCAGATAGGAGCAACCATTTGGAAAGATAATCTTAATCGAATTAATAAAGCTTTCGCCGAAACAGTTAAGGAGCCATTAAAAGAAGGGGTTACCTTACTTCTGCAGGTGAAGATCGTTTTTACTGAATTATATGGGCTAAGTTTACAGATAGTAGATATTGATCCGAATTTTACCCTTGGTGAATTGCAGCGTGAGCGTGACGCGACCTTAAA
>JBIITO010000024.1:0-23645 GCA_044340465.1 Crocinitomicaceae bacterium
GTTATGCAATCAAAAAATACCCTGAAAACAAAGAAAATGTGGTACTGATTGCGGATAACTGGGAAAATCCGTGTGATATGCAGTTAGTCGAATTTCTAAAAAAGGAGAAAATCCCTGTGAAGATCATTGTCTGTGGTGTAACTGATCGCCTGAATGTACTTTACCTTGACTTGGCGAGAGCAACAGGCGGTAGTATTCACACCATGGAGGAGGATCTGTCTGAAATTGCCAAAACAGGAGAAGGAAAAACCATCAGAATTGGTAAAATGAAATTCCTGTTATCCTCTGGTAAATTTGTCCAGATCTAGCAGTCACCTTTACTTTCAAAGATCTCATAAGAATTAACGAATTTCATTTTGTTTCGCAAGAGTGCATTGATATTATCTCCTAGATCGATCATTTCTAGAAAAGGACTTGTTGCTACAGCAATTTTTGATAATTGTTTCCATGACTTTGTTTTTATTTATGAAACAAAGATGCCGAGTCGATCATCCTAAAATGAATAAAGATGTATTTGTCCTTTTCAAAATAGGTTTATTGCACTAATGGGGACACCGTAGAACTACTTAGCGCCCTCAGTAAGTATAAGAAGTGAATACCGAACGAAGGCTGTTTGATTGTCTTTGTGTAAATGCGTTAAAGTCGTTCTGAAAACACCGTTTTTTCAGGCTTTATTTATTATTTTTACCCCTCAAACAGGTATTCTAACATACATGGAAAACGTTTTACCTTACAAACCCGCAAATAAAGTTCGAATTGTAACTGCTGCATCTCTTTTTGACGGACACGATGCTGCTATCAATATCATGCGTAGGATTATTCAGTCAACAGGCTGTGAAGTCATTCATCTTGGACACGACAGGTCAGTGGAAGAAGTGGTCAATTGCGCTATTCAGGAAGATGCACAGGCCATCGCAATGACATCCTATCAGGGTGGGCATATGGAATACTTCAAATATATGTACGACCTCTTGAAGGAAAAGGGTGCGCCACATATTAAGATCTTCGGTGGTGGTGGTGGAACAATTCTTCCTTCCGAAATAGAAGAATTACAAGCTTATGGTATTGCGAGGATCTATCACCCAGACGATGGAAGATCGATGGGATTGCAGGGGATGATCAATGACTTGATACAGAAATGTGATTTCCCTGTCGGATCTCATCTGAATGGTGAGGTAAAGCACCTGAAAGAAAAACATGTTCCATCCATTGCTCGGGTTATTTCTGCAGCAGAGAATTTCCCGGAGGAGGCAGCTACAATACTTCATGAGGTAGATCAGATGGCTAAAGCTGTTTCTATTCCTGTGCTAGGTATTACCGGAACAGGCGGTGCGGGAAAATCATCGTTGGTGGATGAATTGGTTAGAAGATTTCTGATCGATTTTAAAGATAAACGCATAGCGGTAGTTTCGGTAGATCCATCCAAAAGAAAAACAGGTGGTGCTTTACTTGGTGACCGTATACGTATGAATTCGATCAAGAATGAAAGAGTGTACATGCGATCCTTGGCTACTAGGCAATCAAACCTGGCCCTTTCGAAACATGTTTCTGAAGCTATAAATGTATTGAAAGCCGCGGCCTATGATCTCATCATACTTGAAACTTCAGGTATCGGACAGTCAGATACGGAGATTCTGGATCACTCCGATGTATCTCTTTATGTCATGACACCGGAATACGGCGCTGCGACACAATTGGAAAAGATCGATATGCTTGATTTTGCCGATGTGATTGCTTTGAATAAATTCGATAAACGAGGCGCACTTGACGCTCTGCGCGATGTGAGGAAGCAATATCAGCGAAACCATAATCTGTGGGAACAAGATGTGGACACAATGCCTGTTTACGGAACGATTGCTTCGCAGTTCAATGATCCAGGAATGAACTCTCTGTACAAAGTGATCATGGATAAAATCGTAGACAAAACTGGAGCTCCGCTTGATTCAACCTTTGCTATCACCAAAGAGATGTCTGAAAAGATCTTTGTGATTCCCCCGGACAGAACGCGCTATTTGTCAGAGATCTCAGAAAATAACAGGGCATATGACAAATGGGTGAATGATCAGGTGAATGTGGCTGAGAAACTGCATGGTCTGCATTCCTCCATGGAAACATTGAGAAATTCAACGTATGCGGATAAGGATCGATTGATTAAAGGACTTCAGGAGGCTTTTGAACAGGAAAAACTCAACTTTGATCCTAAGAATTGGGAAATCTTGCAAAAGTGGGAGGAGAAAAAAGCATTATATAAAAATCCGGAATTCGAATTCAAAGTGCGTGATAAGGTACTCAAGCTTGCTACGCATTCCGAATCTCTATCACATTTGCAAATACCGAAAGTAGCTACGCCGAAGTATACAGGATGGGGAGACATCTTACGTTGGTCGTTGCAAGAAAATGTACCGGGTGAATTTCCGTACACTTCAGGATTATTCCCATTCAAAAGGGAAGGAGAGGATCCAACGCGAATGTTTGCTGGTGAAGGAGGTCCGGAAAGAACAAACAAGCGTTTCCACTATGTTTCCTTAGGGATGCCGGCAAAACGCCTTTCTACAGCGTTCGATTCCGTGACACTTTACGGAAATGATCCCGATGTGCGACCAGATATCTATGGTAAGATTGGTAACTCGGGTGTTTCCATTTGCTGTTTGGACGATGCAAAAAAACTCTATTCAGGTTTTGATCTAAGTCATCCGATGACATCTGTTTCTATGACGATCAACGGTCCTGCTCCAATGCTATTAGGCTTTTTCATGAATGCGGCGATTGATCAGAACTGTGAGAAGTACATTAAATCAAATGGACTCGAAGCAGAGGTAGAAGCAAAAATTACTGCCATTTACAAGGAAAAAGGAACGGAACGTCCGCGCTATCAGGGTGACTTGCCTGAAGGAAATGACGGTTTAGGATTGATGCTTCTGGGGGTTACGGGAGATCAAGTGCTTCCAAAAGAAGTGTATGAACAGATCAAGGCAGATACCCTAAAGCAAGTTCGAGGAACGGTTCAAGCGGATATCTTGAAAGAGGATCAGGCTCAGAATACCTGCATTTTCTCAACGGAATTTGCACTCCGACTAATGGGAGACGTTCAGCAATACTTCATCGACAAAGGCGTGCGTAATTTCTATTCTGTTTCGATATCTGGCTACCACATTGCAGAAGCAGGAGCAAACCCGATTACGCAACTGGCATTTACGTTAGCCAATGGATTTACCTATGTAGAGTATTACTTGAGTCGTGGTATGGATATCAATGATTTCGGTCCAAATCTGTCATTCTTCTTCTCTAATGGAATCGATCCGGAATATGCAGTGATCGGTCGTGTAGCAAGAAGGGTATGGGCGAAAGCGCTCTCACGCAAGTATGCGGCGAATTCAAGAGCTCAAATGCTGAAATACCATATTCAGACATCAGGTCGTTCGCTGCACGCCCAGGAGATTGATTTCAATGATATCCGTACAACATTGCAGGCGCTTTACGCAATTTATGATAACTGTAATTCGCTTCACACGAATGCTTACGACGAAGCAATCACTACACCAACTGAGGAATCCGTTCGTCGTGCCATGGCTATACAGTTGATCATCAACCGTGAGTTAGGTCTGGCGAAAAACGAAAATCCACTACAAGGATCCTTCATAATTGAAGAATTAACAGATCTTGTGGAAGAAGCTGTACTCACGGAATTTGATAGAATTACTGAAAGGGGAGGCGTACTTGGTGCAATGGAAACCATGTACCAGCGTTCAAAAATTCAGGAGGAATCTCTTTATTATGAAACACTCAAACATACTGGTGAATTCCCGATTATCGGTGTGAATACTTTCTTGAGTTCGAAAGGTTCTCCAACCATATTACCCAAAGAGGTCATTCGTGCAACCGAAGAAGAAAAGGAATACCAGATCCGCATGCTTGAGAACCTTCATAAATCTCATTCAGCTAAAGCAAAAGAAGGTATTCAGCGTGTTCAGGAGGCAGCAGTGCAAAACAAAAATATGTTCGAGCAATTAATGGAAACGTGTAAATATGCTTCTCTTGGTCAGATTACCAATGCCTTGTTCGAAGTAGGTGGGCAGTATCGCAGGAACATGTAACGACCAATGAGTTTCTTTTGTTTCTCGGCATGGAAGGAATCGAAATACCGTTTCTATTTGTATTTCATTTGTTTTATTGTCCTTTTTGTCTCATTGATGATCTTTGTAGAGATTAGTAATGGTAAGTTTTGGACAAATGATTTGTTAGTGTATTATGGGGCTACTAGAGATTATTTAAAAGGAGGTTCTCCATACATACACCCTTATGGATTGGGAAGTGGATTTTTTTCCTTATACTAGGAAAGAAACAAGTTGTTTCAGAGAAAGTAGAATATGCATCTTAACAAAATTTTACCGATCGTCTTTCTATTTTTTTTGGGAGAGAATCTTTCTCAAGTACCTTGTCCAATCTTACCGACTCCGAGTACCTATGTTCCCTCAGAAGGATTTATGGAGGTCTCAGGTAAATTGGCCATTAATGAGGGTGGCATACCTGAGCCCATAAGAGAATTTTTAATTAAGAAATGCATTAACGAGCTTCACCTGATTACTGTTTTCACTCCGGTAGCAGTGCAGCTTGTTTTCAAGAAATTGTACAATGTTCCAAAAGATCATTACAGCATTCGTATCGATAAGGGAATTACCATTCAATATAGTTCAGAAGAAAGTTGCTTTTATGCCCTAATCAGTCTTTTTCAATTAATAGAAAAACAGGATGGTAAATACCTGCTCCCTCGTTGTTTCGTTAGTGACGAACCAAAATATGAGTGGAGAGGATTGCATCTAGATGCAAGTAGACATTTTTTTACAATAGATGAGGTTAAACGCTACATTGATTTGATGGCTCAATACAAATTCAATAGGTTTCAATGGCAGCTAACCGGTGATCAAGGATGGCGTATCGAGATCAAGAAGTATCCCAAATTGACCGGTGCAGTAACCTATAGCGACAGCACACTAAATGGACATAATTCATCGACTCCGCGAACATACACTGCAGAGAATTATGGTGGATTTTACACACAGGATCAGATCAGAGAAGTAATTGCCTATGCTGCTGAAAGATACATTACGATTGTTCCTGAAATCGAAATACCTGGTAACAGCAGTGCTGCATTGGCGGCGTATCCAGAGTATTCATGTGCCGGACAATTGAGTTCAATCGATGGTTTGAGGGGCGTGTTTGATGGTATTTTGTGTATGCATGAGTCTACCTTAAATTTTGTTAAAGAGGTATTGGATGATATAGTGACACTTTTTCCTTCGTCCTACATTCACCTGGGGGATGATGAGATGCCGAAAACGCAATTGAAAACGTGTGCACAATGTCAGTCGGTTATTCAGTTGAACGGATTGAAAAATGAAGAAGAATTACAAAGCTGGTTTAATGAAAAAATCAATGAATATCTGATTGCCAAAGGAAAGAAATTGATGATTCCGGAGGAGATGCGCGATAATAGTTTTTCAGCGAATAGGGTAATTATTTCGTGTAACGGTTTTGAAAGGGGGATTGAAGCCGCAAAACAAGGATATTATGTAGTTATGTCACCTCGCGCTTACTGTGCATTTGATCGCTATCAAAGTAAAGATGTTAGTGAACCCTTGGCATTAGGGGGGGTTATTCCTATTGAAAAGGTTTATGATTTTAACCCTGTACCATCTGGGACATCAACCGATGCATCTGCATATATACTAGGAGGGCAAGCCAATGTATGCACAGCGTATATCTCGGACATGAAACAATTGGAACACATGGTTTTTCCCAGGTCTATTGCCCTTTCACAAGCACTTTGGTGTCAAAATAAACCTACTTTCGAACATTTTAGTTCTTCTCTGGTTAACTACCATTTTCAGCTACTGGAAGATCAAAAAGTGAATTTTTCACGAGCCTTGTTCTACCCTGAAATGCAGCTTTTTAAAAAAGAAAATGGGGTAGAGGTTGTTTTTAGGACTGCTCATTCAACGGAAAAAATGGAGTTAAAGATTTCGGAAGGCAAAAATGTAATAGAAAAGAGAATGGTAAGTTCGTTCGATACGCTTTATCTTGAACGGACCAAAGGAAATGAAGAGAAAACATTAACATATTCATTGACACCCTTAAATGCAGGAAAGACCTTTACATACGAATTAACAGCGCATAGTTGTTTATCCATGCCGCTAAAATTGCTTACAGATCCGATTCAGCCTTATTCAGCAGAAAGCTCATTTACCTTGACCAATGGAGTTCGTGGGAATCTTCCTTTAAACGAGAATGATTGGTTAACTTTCGATAAAGGTATAATCGTTATACAAGTAGATCTGGAAAGATTAACCCATGTTTCGGGTTTTAAAATTGGATTTCTACGTGAGGAAACCTCATTTACAGGATATCCTCAAAATATTCGTGTTTTTGTATCCAAAAATACAAGGAAATGGAAAGAAGTTAAAAACTTTGAAAGTCAGTCAACTATTTGCCGAAATACCATCTACAGTTTTAAGGAAAAATCCAGATATGTTAAACTTGAAATAAAGGCAGCTACATTGCCTCAGGAAGTATCGGGGGTGGAACATATTGCCCGCACTTCTATTGATGAATTGATAGTTTATTCGAATGATGAAAATTGAATTGTGCGCTGCTTCGATCGAGGCGATTAGATTAGGGGGTGAGTTGAATTTTGACAGAATAGAATTATGTCAAAATTTGGAGCAAGGAGGAACAACACCATCTTATGGAATGATCCAATATGCCATTGCGTGCGGAATAGAAACGCATGTACTCATTCGTCCGCGCCCTGGCAATTTTGTTTACGATGAAAGCGAAATGGAAGTTATCCTTCGTGATATACAAAATTGTCGTGAAATAGGTGCCAAAGGAGTGGTGATTGGAGCGCTGAACACTGCGGGGGAGATCGATCGTTTTTTTCTTAACCGAGCTATCAAAAAGGCTGACGGCTTGGACGTTACCTTTCATAGAGCATTTGATGATTCTCATGACTGGAAGAGATCATTAGAACTTTTATTAGAACATAAAGTAACCCGAATTCTGTCGTCGGGAATGGCAAGTAATGCGGAAATCGGAATTCCCATTCTACGACAGATGGTGAACTATGCATCTGGTCGTTTGCAGATTATGGCAGGTGGAGGTGTTAATGCAGCAAATATTTCGAAGATCCTCAAGGAATCCGGTTGTGACGCAATCCATTTTTCAGGTACAAAGAAAGTTCAGATGGATGAAGAATCTCTTTTTTCTGATCCGGTTTTAAAGGTAGATCCGAAAAGAGTAAAACGAATTTTGGAAGCTTCAGGATTGAGGTCGTTATAAGTACTTAATAAATACGTTCTTTTGTTATGAAGTGTATACTCTCCATTTTATTCCTTAGCTCTCTGAGTAAATGTTATGCACAATGTGATTCAATTGCGCCAATTAATAAAAAGATCATCGCTTGGGTTTCTGCACAGGTTAATAAAAAAGTGGGTACCGGGGAGTGCTGGGATCTTGCCCAAAAAGCACTGAATAACTCCGGCGCCAAATGGGATGGCTTATATGGTTTTGGGAAACCTTTGAAAAAAGGCGAATGCCTTATGCCCGGAGATATTATTCAATTCGAAAAGGTAAAAGTGAAGAGAATTATCAATGGCAGCGAATTTAAGGAGGATTTCCCTCATCATACGGCCATCGTTTTTGAGGTGATTTCTTCTGATCAGATCAAATTGATTCATCAAAACACAGGATATAACGGGAAAAAGGTGGCTATATCAGACTTCCTTTTCTCCAGTGTACAAAGTGGGAAGTTTACCATCTGTCGACCGGAGAAATGAGAACTTTCAGGCTAGAAGTGAATACTTAGATTCTTTCAAGTACATAACCAATAAGTGCGTTAATTTCGTTGGTATGTCCCTTTGAAAATTTCATATTTGGTCGGTTAGCCACACCAAGGCAGATGGTGGCACATTGATGTCCCATAGCTCTTCCTAATGAAAATAAAGCGGAACTTTCCATTTCAAAATTGACAATACGGTGATTGTTAAATTGAAAATCCATAAGTTTTTCATTGAATCTTAAAATAGCGTTCGGTACACGAAGCTGACGCCCCTGAGGACCATAAAAACCACTGCTGGTAATGGTTATTCCTGTAAATGTTTTATCTGATGAAAGTGATTTTGTGATGTAATGATCTGCTTCCACAAGGTAGGGATGAATCGTTTCTGGAAACCGTACAGCTTCTCTTATTGCGCTACAAATGGTTTGTTCTTCTTTGTTAAAGGTCATTTGATAAAAATGAGCAATGTTGTCTAATCCAAGGGCATGGGTCGATAAAATAAATGAATGTACGGGTATTTCAGGTTGTAAAATCCCGCAAGTCCCGACGCGTATAAGTGTTAACTGCGTTTTGTCCTTTTTTTCTGTTCTGTTATGCAAGTCAATATTGAAAAGTGCGTCGAGTTCATTTAAGGTAATGTCAATATTGTCCGTACCGATACCCGTTGAGATTGCTGATATTCTTTTGCCTTTATAGGTTCCGGTATGACAAACGAATTCCCGATGTTGAGAAGAGTGTTCGATTGAATCAAAAAAAGCGGAGATCATACCTACGCGGTCCTGATCGCCTACAAGGATGATCTTATCGGATACATTTTCAGGATGAAGTCCAAGGTGATAAACACGCGAGGAACTGTCCAGAACCAATTCAGAAGGAGGATATTGCATAGGATAAAAATAAAAAAAGTGCCACAAAAAGGCACGTTAATTTAATCGATGTAACAAGTATCAATTACCTGTTACACTCCCAAAAACTTTAACAAGGACGTCAGACACCCTGGCAACAGGATCTTTTCTGATCTTATTCTCTTCTATCTCCACCATTTGGAACAGTCCTGAAATGGCTTTTTCTGTTACATATTTATTCAAATCTGGATTCATTTGATCGCCACCGGTGAGTTTGGCAGCAGAATTATACTTGGTGATAATAGGATTCCAGTATTCAGTGAGTTTTACTTTTGAAATCGCTGCCTCCACTTTTGGTGAGAAAGCATTAACTAATTTGGATATCGTGTTGTCCTTCAAGTATTTTGTGGCCGCGCCATTACCGCCGTTAAGAATGGCAAACCCGTCAGAGATAGTCATATTCGTGATCGCATCAGCGAAAATTGGCAATGCTTCTTTTGTCGCCTCTTCGGCTGCACGATTCAAGGTGGTTTCAAATTTTTCTACTTGACTTGACAAACCCAGCTGGAGTGCTTTTTCTTTCACTTTCAGCGCATCCTGCGGAAAGGGTAGTCGTATCTCTGCGTTTTTCAAAAATCCATCTGTTACAGAGGTCAGATTAACTGAATTTTTTATCCCCACGTTTAAAGCCTCTTTAAGGCCCGAGATAACTTCCACATTGGTTAATGCAGGTTTAGATGGGGTGCTTGTGGTATTTACTATTCCTGCTGCATCTTCCAAAACTTCGCACGAAGTAAGCAGGGTTGTCAGAATAATAAAAATCAATCTGAAGAGACGTTTTTTCATGATAAAAGAATTTCGATAAACCTACAAATAATCATTCGTTTAGCAATAGAGATAAATTGATTTCGCTAATGGGTTTATATGCTCGTTTGCTAACGTCGTTTGCGCTTGTTACAGCAGTGGGTGGTAAATGTTAATGCTTTAAAATTTAAGAGTACTTTATCCGCTAGAGGATGTTTATATTTTTTTAATTTGTCGCTACGAAATTTAGTTACATTTGCCCCGATTTTAAATAGAATTTATATGTCTACGAAGTACCAAGCAGAGATCGATGCATTCATGGATCGTGTAAAAGCAAAGAACGGTCATGAACCTGAATTTTTACAAGCTGTTCATGAAGTTGCTGAGGCTGTCATTCCTTTTATTGAAGAGCATCCCAAATACAAACAACACAGTATTCTTGACAGAATAGTAGAACCGGAGAGAACCATTATATTCAGAGTTCCGTGGTTGGATGATAAAGGAAATGTTCAGGTTAACCGTGGTTATCGTGTGGAGTTCAACTCTGCTATAGGACCTTACAAAGGAGGACTTCGTTTTCATCCTTCAGTCAATTTATCGATCCTGAAATTCCTCGGGTTCGAGCAAATTTTCAAAAACTCTTTGACTACCCTTCCAATGGGTGGAGGTAAAGGAGGTTCTGATTTCGACCCAAAGGGAAAATCAGATAACGAGGTAATGAAATTCTGTCAATCCTTCATGACTGAACTTTCTCGTCATATAGGTGCTGATACAGATGTACCTGCAGGTGACATCGGTGTAGGAGGTCGTGAGATCGGTTACATGTTCGGGCAATACAAACGTATTCGTAATGAATTTACAGGCGTACTAACGGGTAAAGCGCGTAACTGGGGTGGTTCATTGATCCGTCCGGAGGCTACTGGATACGGTACAGTTTACTTCGCAAAAGAAATGCTTGCCACCAAAGGAGATTCTTTTCAAGGTAAAGTAGTTGTAGTTTCGGGTTCTGGAAACGTTGCTCAGTATGCATGCGAAAAAGCAACGCAACTGGGTGGTAAAGTAGTTACGCTTTCCGATTCTGAAGGATATATTCACGATGAGGCTGGAATCGATGCAGATAAACTTGCATGGGTAATGGATTTGAAAAATGTGCGTCGTGGCCGCATTTCTGAATACGTGAAGCAATATCCTTCCGCGAAATTTGTGGCGGGGAAACGTCCTTGGGAAGTGAAAGGAGATATCGCTCTTCCATGCGCAACTCAAAATGAATTGAACGGAGAGGAGGCAAAATCGTTGATTGGAAATGGTGTGAAATGTGTTGCGGAAGGAGCCAACATGCCATCTACACCAGAGGCAATCGCAGCATTTCAATCAGCTAAAGTTCTTTTCTCTCCAGGAAAAGCTTCAAATGCGGGTGGTGTAGCAACTTCGGGTCTTGAAATGTCTCAAAACTCATTGCGTCTATCATGGTCCTCTGAAGAGGTAGATCAGCGTTTGCACGGTATCATGGTATCCATCCATGAAGCGTGTGTTAAATATGGAAAACTCGAAGATGGAAGCGTGGACTATGTTAAAGGAGCAAATATTGCCGGTTTCGTGAAGGTAGCAGATTCCATGATTGATCAAGGTTTGGTCTAATTCTATATTGTGAATAAAATGTAAAGGTCGGTTCTTCCGGCCTTTTTTTGTGACAATAATTCCATTATTTCCTCTTTATTTCAATTAGTTTTACACTCACTAAATTAAACTTCAACCCATGCAGGTTTTAGAAAAAAGACATATCGAATTCGATAGAACGGGATTTGAAAACGAAGAACTTCTAACTATTTATAAAACCATACTTAAACCACGAATGATCGAGGAGAAGATGCTTATTCTTCTTCGTCAAGGAAAGATAACAAAATGGTTTTCCGGGTGGGGACAAGAAGGTGTTTCTGTTGGATGTGCCTATGCCATGGATTCTGAGGAATATATTCTTCCCATGCACAGAAATTTAGGTGTGTTTACAACACGTAATATTCCACTCGATAGATTATTTGCTCAGTTTCAAGGGAAAATGTTGGGTTTCACGAAAGGTCGTGACCGTTCATTCCATTTCGGAACACAGGAATTTAAGTTGGTGGGAATGATTTCCCATCTGGGACCGCAATTAGGAATAGCTGATGGTATCGCTTTAGCGAACAAGCTGAAAGGTCTGGAAAAATCAACGATCGTATTTACCGGAGATGGAGGGGCTTCAGAAGGTGATTTTCACGAGTCTTTGAATGTTGCTTCAGTTTGGGATCTTCCAGTGATATTTGCTGTTGAGAATAATTGTTGGGGATTGTCGACACCGTCTATCGAGCAATTCCGTTGCAAGCAATTTATTGATAAAGGAATTGGTTATGGGATGAAGGCTGTGCAGGTAAATGGAAACAACGTCCTTGATGTCATTCGGACAGTACGTTCGATAAATGATGATATCAGAAAAGAGCCAAAACCTTACCTTCTTGAGTTGATGACCTTTCGCATGCGTGGGCATGAGGAAGCTTCGGGTACTAAATACTATCCGGAAGGATTGCAGGATGAGTGGGCAAAACAGGATCCTGTAACAAATTATGAGCTCTTTTTGAAAGAGCAAGGAGTACTAACGGATGAGATAGAACAATCCTATCGAGACGAAATTAAATTAGAAATCCAAAAAGGATTTGAAACTGCTCAAGCTGAATCTGCTGTCATCCCATCATTGGAAACTGAATTGACTGATGTTTATGCTCCTTTCAAACAGCAGGTGGTCGTATCTCAAGGAATAAAAACGGAAAAACGGTTTATAGATGCGATTCAAGATGGTTTGCGTCAATCCATGGAAAAATACCCGGAGCTCGTCATTATGGGGCAGGATATTGCAGAATATGGTGGGGCTTTCAAAGTGACTGAAGGATTTGTAGAACAGTTTGGTAAGGAACGTGTTCGGAATACACCTATTTGTGAGTCAGCGATTGTTGGTGCAGGACTCGGCTTGTCTATTGCGGGAATGAAAGCTGTTGTGGAAATGCAATTTGCTGATTTTGTCACCTGTGGATTTAATCAGATCGTAAATAATTTAGCAAAAATCCATTGGCGTTGGGGGCAAAATGCGGATGTTGTGGTGCGTATGCCTACCGGTGCGGGGACTGCAGCGGGTCCATTCCATTCGCAAAGCAATGAAGCATGGTTCGTTCATACACCTGGATTGAAAATAGTTTATCCTTCGACACCCTATGATGCGAAGGGGTTAATGAATGCTGCCATTGAAGATCCAAATCCGGTGATGGTATTTGAACACAAATACTTGTATCGCAGTATGAAGGAAGAAATTCCGGATGATTATTATACGGTTGAGATTGGAAAAGCACGCAAAGTAGCCGAAGGTTCTGACCTTGCAATCATTACCTATGGACTCGGGGTACAATGGGCAACTGAAGCTATGACTGACTATCCGGAAGCCAAAGCAGAAATCATCGACCTACGTACGTTACTTCCTATGGATACTGAAGCTATTTACGATGCTGTTCGAAAAACCGGTCGCGTGATTGTTTTGCATGAGGACTGTATGACAGGAGGATTAGGAGGTGAGATCGTTGCCTTGATCAATGAGAATTGTTTTGAATCGTTGGATGCGCCTGTTAAACGCATTGCTTCGTTGGATACTCCAGTACCTTTTGCCGTGTCTTTGGAAGACCAGTTCCTACCGAAGGGCAGATTGCATGAGGTCATCTCTCAGTTGCTCAATTATTAGGCAATGAAAATTAAAAATCCGATCATACCAATCGAATTTTAATTTTAGAAGATTCAATTAATCTTTAACCAACGTATATCCGGGATATTTCTTCATGTCAAAGACAAACTTAGTATCTTCTACCGGGGTATTTGAAGTGAATTTTGTTAGAGAATACGTACTTACCGTTCCATCCTTAGCCTTCATAATGGCCTTTTTTAAATCGTTATTCGCTTTAGATATATACAGAATAATGGTATGGTACGGTGCTTTGCCTGCATTTTTTGGGTAAAGATCTATGACATGAACTGACTCATTATTCAACTTGTCCTCCTTCTCGTATTTATTTTTGAAGCCGGTTTCCCAAATAGTCATCAATTTTTTTGGATTCATTGATTCGCTGTCATCTTCATTAGCATCCGTTTCATAAACAGATTTATCCTCTTTTACGATCGTCCAAGTTTTGATGCCATTGGAAATTATCGTATTCTCGCCATAAGAGGCATAGTATTTTTCTCCTTTAACCCAACCCTTTCCAGTCTCACTTTCATTGGCACCACTAGCGTTATTTCTAATGTTTGCACTAAACTCCACATAGAAAGATTTTTGACTTTTAATTTTTGAAGAAAGCTTGTCAAGGATGCCTTGTGCTTTGGTATCTTGGCCAAAAGACTTAATGGACAGCAGGATAAAGAGGACGAAAAGAATTCTCATTTTATTAGTTTTCGATGCAAATATCAGAAATTGTGCCAATAAAAGAAGCACTTATTTCAATTCATTCAAGACCTTATTCAGTATATCAATATTAATATCATGTTTTCCTTCAAAAGTAAAAGTATGGAAATTCAATTCTGAATAATAAAGAAGAGACTCCTTATGGGTCACTTCATTATAGTACTCATCCTTGGTTCCAAGTACGTAGGCATTTTTTTTTGTTGATTCTTCAACCACTGACTTAATATCTAAATCAGTTGGAAAAACACTCGCCCACATGATCAGATGATCTGCACTCATTTGATCTGAAAAATACCATCTGGCCGCAGTAGCCCCTCCCTGTGAAAATCCTAGAACGATTATTTTATCAAAATGATTGTCCTGAATGATCTGTTCATGAAGCTTATTGAGCCATTGGCAATTATCCTCAATGTCATCCAAACGTTCTTCTTTTGTCATCCAGGAAGCTCCCACACGTCCATTCGTTCCATTTAAATAAAAGCGATGCATTCCCTCAGGAGCTATGATGTAATGGTCTTCCAAATCATTGAACTTTCGGATGAAATAGGGGGCCAATTGGCCGTAACCGTGAAGTACATAGAGCAAAATATGGGCATTTCTATTTCCAGAACTGGAATAGCGAAAGGTTTTTAGGGATTGAATTTTTTCAATCATAGGATCATTTTTGTATCAAAAGTATAACTTTGAGTATGCGAAAGCAGTTGGCAGCGATGTTTTCATTGTTAATCATTTGGCAAATCATTGGTGTTTCATCATGGTTTGAGCTTTCTAGAAGGGCTATTCGAAAAGAAATCAAAACACAGATCAAAACGGGTGTTCCTGAAAAGGACCTAATTCAGTTTTCGTTTAATTCAACCGAGTTGAAAAAGTTAGTTTGGATCAAGAAGAATGAATTTCATCTGAATGGGCGTTTGTATGATGTTGTTAACAGAGTATTTCATTCAGATGGCACCATTACTCTTAAATGTATCGATGATTTGCAGGAAAAAGAACTTTTTGCCAAACTTGGAGAATCTACAGCAGTCAATCTTGGTAACGATCAATATCCAACTCCGCTATATTTTTGTGTGAAACAGCTCTTTTCTCCAATTTTGAATAATTTGTTTTGCGGTTTCCAATTTCCTTCGTCTTATCAAGAGTCAACGAATCATGAATATTATTATTTAAGTCAAAGTTATTCGGTCTTTCTCGAAGAGGATAGTCCTCCTCCCTGTGCTTTTAGTTGAAAATTCAGTAGCCATTTTGGCGATTTTATTTACTAAAAGTTAAATCAAATGAAAGTATTTTATTTAGGGATGCTTTGTATGCTATTTATTCAGTCGTACAATGCACAATCGATCGTTGTCATCGACCAAAACACGCTTCAACCTATTGGAGGCGTTTCAGTAATCAATCAAAGTAGCAGCATAACGCTAACAATCTCGAATGAAAAAGGGGAGGTTAGTGTTTCAGGATTGAATCTTAATGACGTGCTCATATTTCGTCAGCCATTTTACTCCGAAAAAGTCATTTCGTTTGAGGAATATCAAAAATTGTTAGGGTTTTTGACATTGAAAGAAAATGTGAATTCGATTGATGAAATAGTTGTTTCGGCAAGTCGATTCGAAGAAAAACGAAAGGATGTCGCACAAAAAATTCAAGTGATGAAAGCGAGTGAAATTCAAAATTTCAATCAAAGTTCTACAGCTGACGTCATGGCCAATTCAGGAAATGTTTTTGTACAAAAAAGTCAACTGGGTGGAGGTAGTCCAATAATCAGGGGTTTTGAGACAAATAAAGTTTTGATTGTAATAGATGGAATCCGAATGAACAACGCAATCTATCGAGGCGGACATCTTCAAAATATCATTACACTTGATAATTCCATTATGGATCGGGTAGAAGTGGTATTCGGCCCGGGATCAGTCGTTTATGGTTCAGATGCAATTGGAGGAGTAATGAGTTTATCAACCAAAGATCCAAAGTTAAGTTTGGATGATAAATTAATTCTTAAATCGAATGCTTACACACGTTATTTCAGTGCAGCAAACGGTTTCGCTACCAATGCAAATATATCTGTTGGAATTAAGAAATTTGGGTCGCTAACTTCAATTACCTATTCTAAATTTGGTGATCTGCGACAAGGTTCAGTAAGAAGTCCATTTGTTGGAAATTTTGGATCCAGACAATGGTATGTTGAGCGAATTAATGGTGTTGATTCGATGATTATGAATGCTGATACCAACAAGCAAGTCGGATCAGGCTACAGTCAGTATGACCTTCTTCAAAAATTTACCTTTAAACAGAGCGAAACGGTTACCCATAAATTGAATTTTCAATTGTCGAATTCAAGTAATATTAATCGTTATGATCGACTCACATTAATGTCGGGATCAAATCCGCGTTTCGCTGAATGGTACTATGGACCTCAATTCAGAATGCTGGCAGCCTACAGTTTGTTTTTGTCTGGTAAAAATAGTTTCTATGATAACGCACGAATAACCGTGGCTTATCAATCGATTGAGGAGAGCAGAATGGATCGTCGCTTCAAGAAAGACTTATTGAACCATCGAATTGAAAATCTGGATATTGTTACGTCTAATGCAGATTTTGCAAAAAAATCAGGTGATCAGGAGTTTAGATATGGATTGGATGCCTTTTATAACAAGGTCAATTCAACCGCTTTTGTGAAAGATATCGTCGCAGATACAATTGGAAAATTAGACACACGTTATCCCGATGGGGGTTCTAATATGTTTTCTGTTGCCGCTTATTTCACTCACACTTGGGAAATCACGAAAAAACTGATTTTGAATAACGGGATTCGTTTTTCACATGTTGGTTTAAACGCCAAATTCAATGACAAAATGTTTTTCCCGTTTCCTTTTAATGAAATTACACAACGTCATAATGCGCTAAACGGGAATCTTGGATTGGTTTATATGCCAACTAAAAAATGGAGATTCACTATATCAGGTTCAACGGGATTCAGAGCGCCGAATGTGGATGATTTGTCGAAAGTGTTTGAATCTGTTCCGGGAAGTATTGTGGTGCCAAATCCGAATTTAAAAGCTGAATATTCATACAATGGGGAATTTGGAATGACATATGAGATTGCTCCTGATTTTTTTATTGGTACGAATGCATATTATACCTTATTAACGAATGCATTAACAGTACAGAATAGCACCTTTGACAACCAAGATTCGATTGTTTTTGATGGACAGTTAAGTCAAGTGAGAACGACAACGAATGCTGGTGAGGCCTACGTCTATGGCTTCGAGGGGATGATTTCCGGTAAATTAAGTGAACATTTCAATTTAATTGGGACAGTTAATTATACAAAAGGGCGTATAAAAACGGATACCATTCCTTATCCTTTGGATCACATTCCACCTGTGTTCGGGAAATTTAGTTTATCCTACACCGTGAAGAAATTCAATGCTGAGTTTTTTGTCAATTACTCGGGGTGGAAGCGATTGGAAGATTATAATTTTATTGGTGAAGACAATTATGCTTATGCTACTGTAAATGGTATGCCTAGTTGGTATACCTTGAACTTGAGGTTGAATTACGTGTTCAATAAATATGCTTCATTGCAAGTTGCTTGTGAAAATATATTAGATCATAACTACCGTAATTTTGCATCGAATATTTCTGCTCCTGGCAGGAACTTCATTGCAACACTTCGCTGGAATTACTAAGAATTTAATTTTTGAATAAGTTTGTATATAACAGGGTGGCTTCGGCTACCCTGTTTATTTTTTGGTGATATACTTACCTTCCTTAGGATAATAAAAGAATCGATAAAGCTGTTCTGATGTTGGAGTGATCTCAGGATCAAAGTGGTAAATATCATCTACCTTTCCCGGATCTTTCATTATCCCTTTAAGTATTATAATGTCCTTTTGAGGCCCGAGAGTTCCTGTATCGTATTGAATACAATAGGCTTCTTTTTGAGGCTTGTTCAACCCGTCAAATACTTTCCACTGAAATACTAGTCTCGGAGTATGGTCAATGACAGGATAGAAATTTCGGAAACAAGCATTGAGCACGCGATAGTCGATAATGATATCCTTGTAATTTTCGGATGAAATATTCTCAAATTGAACTTTTAATGGTGCAATTGGACTGGAGGGGATTGGTATTTCGGGAGAGATCTTGTCAAGTCCTCCGTCATAATAGAAAAGGTAATTGTAATTTCCCATAAAACCCAATTCAGCCTGTTTTACTGGGTTTTTCGATTTAGCAGCTTCATTTTTCGCAAAATCAAGTCGGTTAACTAAGATAACAGCATCAGTTTTATTATCTCCATCAAGATACTCCTTGTGTATAGCTAATTGGTATTTTTCAGTCGGAGCAATACCCAGTCTCACTTCGGCATGCCTTTTAGCGCGAGTTTCAAGATCTTCATTTTTTGTTTCGGCGTCTTCTTCTTTTTTCGTTGAATCTGTTTCACGATTCTCACCACAAGAATACATGAGGCTGCACAGAAGTATGGTCATTACAATTCTCATGCGACAAAAATACGTCGAAAGTGATCAGGTGCTTTCCTTATCTTTGAAACATGAAGGTAAAATTGGATCAAAGCTGGAAAGAGGTGTTAAAAGATGAATTCGATAAACCGTATTTCGATTGTTTGGTTTCTTTCATTAAACAAGCTTATCAACGAAACCCTGAGGGTGTTTTTCCCGAAGGAAAATATATTTTCAGGGCATTGGATCTCTGTCCGTTTGATAAAGTGAAAGTCGTTATATTGGGTCAGGATCCTTATCCTACCAAAGGACATGCGCATGGATTATGTTTTTCAGTGGAAGAAACCGTAAAGCCATTACCGAAAAGTCTTCAGAATATTTATAAAGAAATACATGCTGATATTGGTAAACCCATTTCGTCCAACGGTAGTTTACTCCCGTGGGCTCAACAAGGAGTATTGTTGCTAAACTCAGTTCTTACCGTTGAAGAAGGTAGCCCTGATAGTCATTCGGGAAAAGGGTGGGAGCAATTTACAGATGCAGTTATAAAAGTTCTTTCAGAACAAAAAAAAGAAATTGTTTACCTGCTTTGGGGATCTAAAGCACAGAAAAAGGCTATCCATTTGAATCCTTCAGAGAATTTAATTCTCCAGTCAGTTCATCCATCGCCGCTTTCGGCTCACAGAGGTTTTTTTGGTTCGGGACATTTTAGTAAAACCAATGATTATCTCCTAAAAATAGGAAAGGCACCGATCAATTGGTGAGCAGGTGCTAAACTTGTAAGTATTAGCTATCTTTGCCGCATGAATTTGTCTAATGATCTGATCCTTCGTGCTGCGAGGGGAGAATCCATTGAAAGATATCCTGTTTGGCTCATGCGTCAGGCAGGTAGAATTCTTCCTGAATACAGAGCCGTTAGGGCGAAATTGTCAGGATTTAAAGAATTGGTAGAAACACCTGAACGTGCGGCTGAGGTTACTATTCAGCCTGTTGATTTATTAGATGTTGATGCAGCGATCATCTTCTCGGATATCCTTGTTGTTCCCGAAGCTATGGGCTTGGAATATCAGATGATCGAACACAATGGGCCTTGGTTTGAACAAACCATACGGACTGAAGGGCAGTTGAGGTTCGCAGATGCCACGATAGATGTTCATGATCGTTTGGGGTATGTTCTCGAAGCTATCCGAATTACAAACAGGGAATTGAACGGAAGAGTGCCATTGATCGGTTTTGCCGGAGCTCCATGGACGATCTTTTGCTACATGGTTGAAGGTAAGGGTTCAAAGACTTTCTCTGAATCAAGAAAACTTTTATATACGAATGCTGCTTTGGCACACGAGTTGTTAGGGAGAATCACCGACGTTACGATAAGGTATCTGAAAGCTCAAGTCGAGGCAGGAGCTCATATGCTTCAACTTTTTGATTCATGGGCTGGTATTCTGGGAACAGAACAGTATGCCGAATTCGGATTGAAATATATTTCAAAGATCGCAGACGCTATCGATGAAGTGCCATTGACGATCTTCTCGAAAGGAGCTATCACTTCGGTAGAGGCCATTGCCAAAACGAACTGTAACACCGTCGGCCTGGACTGGAATATGGATGTCGAAACGGTGAGACATCAGATAGGGGAATCAAGAACGCTTCAGGGTAATCTTGATCCTTGTGCGTTGTATTCGTCGGAAAAAGAAGTTGAACGTCAAACGGTTAAAATGCTCGACACGTTCAAAAGTAAAAGACATATTGTAAATTTGGGTCATGGTGTCTATCCTGACATTGATCCTGAAAAAGTAATAACGTTTATAAAAACAGTTAAGAATTATGAAATACGTTATCAATAAAATTGCCTTAGGATTGACATTAACTTTCTTTTCGCTCCAATTCATTGCGCAGGAAGGAGAAAATCTTGTGCCCAACGGAAGCTTTGAATCTACGGATGGAAAGGCTAAAAAGTTGAGCATGATCGAAAGTGCAAATGGTTGGACATCACCAACAGGTGCCCGCGCTGATCTCTATGTGGCAGGTAAGTACGGGGAGATCAATGTTCCAGAGAATATTTATGGTAAAGAAGACGCTAAAGAGGGTGCGAACTATGCGGGGATCGTTGCATTTTCCTATGGGAATAAAATTCCAAGAACGTACCTAACTGCAAAACTTGCAGCACCTCTGAAGAAGGGAATGAAATACTGTGTGAAGTTTTATGTTTCGTTGGCTGAGGCTTCCAAATATGCATCCAACAATTTGGGTGTTAACTTCGCGAAAAAGCCATTCTCCACAGAAGATAAAGCTACCATTAAAGATGTGGCTCATATTCTCTCAGCAGAAAATGACACGAAACGCATTAATCAGACGTATGCTTGGTACCAGGTATGTAATGTTTATGAAGCAGAAGGAGGAGAAAAGTTCATTACAATTGGAAATTTCTTTGCTGATGACCAAACAAAATCAGAGAACAATAAGAAGCCGAAAGATATGAAGAATGACCAGATCATTGCAGCATATTACTATTTAGATGATGTTTCGGTAATTATGCTTAATGATGGTGAAAAATGTGATTGTATGAAGGAGGAAGTAAGTGAGTATTCCTCAACTGTTTATCAGAAATCGATCATTCTTAATGATAAGATGACTGTAAATCAAAAGATTGAATCTCAGGTGACTTTCTTTGCTTTCGGTAAAACGAATTTTACTCCGGCGGGTAAAGAGGCACTTGATTTCATAGCCGAACAGTTGAAAGCAAATCCTTCGATAAATTTGGAGATTTTGGGTCACAGCGATGCTGCAGAGGACAAGGTTGGTACTGAAAAACCTCAGTATGCAAATATGGCGGACAAGCGAACTAACGCGGTTATTCAATATCTCACTGAAAAGGGTGTTGAGGAAAGCAGATTGAATTCCGCTTCTCAGGGCAGTAACCTTCCGAATGAGGAGAATGTTGAATCAGATGATCCGGATCTGAAAATGGCTCGTAACCGACGAGTTACGTTTAAGGTTCTATAATCGATATAGTTTAAATTGAGTGAGGTCGGTTTTTCCGGCCTTTCTTTTTTATTTGAATTTCTGCAGCGCCAAATAGACTTCATGTGTAGGTAGTCCTACCACATTGTTGTATGATCCTTCAATACGTTTTACAGCGATATGACCTATCCATTCTTGAATACCGTAAGCACCGGCCTTATCATATGGTTGAAATGTTTTCACGTAATGTTCGATCTTAGAGCCGCTCAATGAATGAAAAAGGACATTTGTCACAACGGAGAATTGAACTTTTTTTTCCAAAGAGCAAATAGAGATACCTGTTATGACCTGATGTTGTCTGCCGGATAGTCTTTCAAGCATTAGAATAGCATGTTCTTTATTCTCGGGCTTGCCCAGTATACAGTCATCTATGGCTACAATGGTGTCGGCACAGAGGATGATCTCATCATCCAATAAAGTCGCTAGAAGTGCATTTGCTTTTTTAACAGCAACGAATTCTGCGACATCTTTCACATTCAAATATTCTGGAAATGATTCATCTGTGTCTTTTGATCGAATCTCAAATTCAAAACCAAGTTCTTTGAGTAATTCTTGTCTTCGCGGAGATTTGGATCCTAATATCAGTTTCATTATTGAACGAAGGCAAAATAGAAGGTAGACAAAACTCCGAAGAGCATTGAAACCTTGATAAGATTATGGTACAATGCCAATTTTGATCCTTCCGTTCTTTTAATGAGATAAATAACAATTATATTCAATAGTATAACTATGATATAGGGCATAAGTATAGTCAAGGTAGTTCTTAATGGTTGTGTTATGAGTTCATTTATATAATAGACTCCTGTAAAAAATGCGAAAGTCGGAAAAACAAGAAGCAAAAGCTTCACTACTACGAAGCTTTTCTCCACACCAATCGCCATTGGTAGCGATTTTACATAAATGAGTTCATCTCCCTTCATGTCCTCTATGTCCTTCAGGATTTCTCTCGCTAGATTCTGAACGAAAGCAAAGAATGCCAAATAGTAAACAAGGGTGAAGTCGATTTCTGTAGACCAAGAAGTTGGATCAAACGGAGAGTAGATGGGATTATGCCAGTTACTTACCTTGAAAAATATGACCACGAGAAGTGGAACCAACCCTGTTAGAAGAGCGATCAATAGATTCCCTAACATCACTTTTCTTTTGAAGAGCATACTATAAAACCAGAGTATATTAATCGAAAGCAAATGGATAAAGACAAGCCAGAGTGTTTGATATTTGACGCTAAGGTAAATAGCAATGAAAAAAGCAATTCCATTAAAACTCCAATGTGTCACAATTGCCCATCTACGTTTAATATGTCGGGTAATAATGAGTTTCTCTGGTTTATTTATTCGATCGGCTTTGACATCGAAATAATCATTAATTATATTTCCCCCGGCAGCGATCAGGATGGTTGAAAACACCAAAAGAAAAAAGTCAATTCCATGGGCATCGATCTTTTGATAACGTCCAAATACGGAAAGTATGTAGAAGTGAATGCCATACATTGTCAGTGCAATGATAGCAAGGTTAACAGGGCGTATGAGTTTTAAAAAATACACTATTTTATGATCTTATACTCTGTTCTACGGTTGGATTGATGTGCGGTTTCCTTTTCTTTATCTGAACCCATTTTTGCTATTACGGCATCTGATGTAACCGGCTGATTTTCACCATAACCTTTGTAATTCAAACGTTCAGCAAGAATTCCCTTAAGAATGAGGTAGTCGTAAACCGATTTTGCACGATTCGTGGATAGTATTAGGTTTTCTTTGTCGTCTCCTCGCGTATCGGTGTGACCGCCAATCTCAATCTTTACTGATGGATTTTTTTGAAGGAATTCAACTAATTTATCGAGTTCAACAAACGATTCCGGACGTAAAGTCGCTTTTGCTAAATCGAAGAATACATTTTCAAGTAATACAGGTTTATCACTGGTGATTGGTACCATAGGAACATCCATGTGTATAGCTTCTAAACCTTCAGCATTGGTCATGTTAAAATTCTTCGAAAAGAAGGTGTATCCGGGGTAGGAAACATTTAGAGCATATTCACGATTGAGTGGTAAGGAGACCAGAAACTCTCCAGTAACTTTGTCAGCCTCGGAAAAAATAACTTCCTTGCCGGTTTGAAGATCGATAAGCTGGAATTTACCGGGAAGCGAGTTCTTATTCAATACATCGAATACAATGCCTTCAAAATAAAGTGTTTTCGTAGGACGGTATTCTTCAGGC
>JBIITO010000025.1:0-23602 GCA_044340465.1 Crocinitomicaceae bacterium
ATTCTGAAATAAAATCTTTTGTCGCTTGCACCCGTTGCGTAAAAGGTTTCAACATGTGGGTCTCCACTGTAAATGAAAGAGAATGAAAAAGTGCCGCGTACCCCATCGCATACCTGGGAAGATCATTAAATGCAACCAATCCATCCTTGGGGGTATCCTCCTTCAAATCGACATAAGGAAAAAGGTCCCATTTTTTCTTTTTTAGTTTGTCTGAAATGTCCGGAATCATGTGATCATACATTAACTTCGACTGAGAAGGTGACATGCGTTCTTTCAACGGTGAAATATACGTCAAAGTATATTGATAATCCGCCCCATTGGAAACATGCGTATCCGTAAAAACATCAGGATCCAATGCATGAAAAATACGCGCGAATGTTTTCGCATTAGGAGAGTCCATTTTGATAAAATCCCTATTTAAATCAAGATTCTGTGTATTACCTCTGAAACCATATTCTTCCGGACCATCCTGATTGGCACGACTAAACGAACCACGTCGTAACATGCCCCCCACATTGTAAGCAGGAATAAACGCAACACATGGAAGATCTTTCGTTTTCTTACCAGCGCTTATCCATTCCTCGATCCAGATCAAGGAAGCATTTACACCATCTGGCTCTCCTGGGTGAATCGCATTATTGATCAATACAGTTGTGCCTTTACGGCATTTCTCGAAGGTAAGGGTAGAATCACCGGCTCCATTAATAACGCAGACATAAATCGGAAGATCAGTATCGGAAAAACCCATGGCATAGAGCTCAATTTCTGGATGTTTTTCTTCCAGAAATTTGTACGCTTGTATTAATTGCTCATAGGTAGGTGTTTCATTGAGACTCCATTGACTTTGAGCCACAAAGTGATGAAATTGAGTGCAAACAACAGCGGAAAAAGTTGTTAAAAGAAGTCTTTTTAGCATACTGCGAAAATAACTTTTTTGCCGCTCAAAATAGTAACTTTGCCTCATGCGTATAGATATCCTAACGGTAGTACCAAGTTTACTGGAAAGTCCTTTTGCTGCTTCGATCATGCAACGGGCTCAAGACAAAGGGCATGTCGAGATCCACCTACACAACATTCGTGATTATTCGACCAACAAGCATAAAAATGTGGATGATTACCAGTATGGTGGAGGCGCAGGCATGGTGATGTCCATTGAACCTATTGCAGCATGCATCGAACAACTGAAAAGTGAAAGGGAATACGACGAGATCATCTACATGACGCCGGATGGAAAAGTTCTGGAACAAAGTGACTGTAACCAATTATCACTTTGCGGAAACATCATCATACTCTGCGGACATTATAAAGGAGTGGACGAGCGGGTACGTCAACATTACGTTACCAAGGAAATATCCATTGGTTCGTATGTGCTCTCAGGTGGTGAACTCGCCGCAGCAGTGGTGGTAGATGCTGTTGTCCGACTCATTCCAGGAGTACTCAATGATGAAACCTCTGCGTTAACCGATAGTTTTCAGGATGGGTTACTTTCGCCTCCGGTATACACGCGTCCGGAAGAATTTCGTAGTTGGCGCGTACCCGAAGTGCTTTTGTCAGGTGACCCTAAAAAAGTGGATCAATGGCGGGAAGACCAAGCATTGAAACGAACCAAAGAACGAAGACCAGATCTGTTGGATTGAGATTGGAGCAAGGATTTTTAAAATTTCAAATCATCGAATTTCAAATCTTCAAATCTTCAAACAATACTCCCCTGCCTTAACCCCTCCCCGAGGAGGGAAACATACATCTAACGTTTAATAAATGACTATCGAACAAAGCATACAACTTTTAAAAAATGGCGGAACATTGCTGTATCCTTCAGA
Source organism: Crocinitomicaceae bacterium (assembly GCA_044340465.1). GTDB lineage: Bacteria > Bacteroidota > Bacteroidia > Flavobacteriales_D > Crocinitomicaceae > M0103. The sequence goes on from JBIITO010000025.1 coordinate 1,821, forward strand.
CACCATTTGGGCATTGGGCTGTGATGCTACCAATGAGGAAGCCTGCCAAAAGATCATTGCGCTTAAGAAGCGTTCTGAAAACAAGAGTTTTATTCTTCTTGTCGATGGATTCCCAATGCTGGAGAAATATGTACCTGATTTCCACCCTGTATGTTATGATCTGGCTGATCTTGCTGACAAACCATTGACGATAATTTACCCTTCTGCAACGGGACTTGCTCCATCTGTGCTTACTTACGATGGTTCCGTTGGGATACGTATCACGAAAGACCAAAATTGCCTCAAAATGATCCGTGGAATGCGAAAACCTTTGGTTAGCACCTCTGCGAACCTATCGGGGTATTCCCTTCCAACCACATTTCAAGAAATAACTGCTGACATTCTAAAAAAAGCCGATGGCATTCTTGAATTGCGTCAAACAGAAAAACTCACCCAACCCTCTCAGATCATCAAGATCGGACTCGATGGAAGCGTCAAGGTGATCAGGGGTTAAAAAATCCTGATCTAAATTCTATCTTTGCAGCCGCATGCAAGAGAATTACTCCGAATACCTCAAACATCCTATTTTCAAAGTGGCAGCTCAGATCATTTGTGAGCAGCAATTAGAAGCCTATGTGATCGGTGGTTGGGTGCGCGATTTGATTCTGGAACGACCAAGTAAGGATATAGATATTGTCGTTGTTGGAAACGGCCTCGATCTGGCAAATGCATGCGCAGAAAAGCTTCGGGTTAAAAAAGTATCTCTTTTCAAAACCTACGGAACCGCACAATTTAAGTACAAAGATCTGGATGTTGAATTTGTTGGTGCTCGGAAAGAATCTTACAGTCCGGATTCCCGAAAACCGGCAGTAGAAGCGGGTTCATTACGAGACGATCAACTTCGGCGAGACTTTACGATCAATGCGTTGGCGTTAAGTTTGAATCCTGACAATTTCGGGCAGTTGGTAGACCCGTTCAACGGATTAGCAGACTTGGAAAAGGGAATTATTCGAACACCATTAGATCCAGCTACTACCTACAGAGACGATCCACTACGCATGATGCGTGCCATCCGCTTCGCATCTCAACTAGGATTCAAGATCGAAGCTGAAAGCTTACAGGCAATATTCGATCAGGCCACCCGACTGGAGATCATTTCGAGAGAACGAATCATGGATGAGCTGAACAAGATCATTTTAAGTCAGCAACCGTCACGTGGTTTCAATTTACTCTTCAATACCAAACTTTTACATCAATTCTTTCCGGAAATGGTGAACCTGCATGGCATTGAAACGATTGATGGAAAATCGCACAAAGACAATTTTTATCATACGCTAGAGGTGCTTGATAATGTTGCTGAGAAAAGCGATGACCTTTGGCTGCGCTGGTCTGCGATCATGCATGATATTGCCAAACCACCAACTAAGCGTTTTGAAAAGGAAACCGGTTGGACCTTTCACGGGCACGAAGAGCTGGGTGCTCGCATGACTCCCAAGATCTTTACGCGCCTGAAACTTCCGTTGGATCATAAAATGAGGTATGTACAAAAGTTGGTTCGACTTCATTTACGACCAATTGCACTAGTCAAAGGTTCGGTTACTGATTCTGCCATTCGCCGACTGTTAAGCGAAGCAGGAGATGACATCGATGATCTGATGGTGTTGTGTAATGCAGATATTACCTCTAAAAATGAATTCAAGGTCAAGAAGTACAAGAAGAACTTTGAGATTGTCATGTCAAAATTGAAAGCCGTCGAGGAAAAAGACCGAATCCGTAATTTTCAACCACCCGTGTCAGGTGAAATGATCATGCATGCTTTTCAATTAGGTCCATGTGCCGAAATTGGGATCATCAAAGCAAGGATCAAAGAAGCCATCCTGGAAGGCGTCATTCCTAATGAATATGAAGCTGCTGTTGCCTTTATGTTAAAGATCGCAGATGAACTAGGACTCAAATTGATCAATAGACTTGAAATCGTTAAATAACCTTATTTTTAACCTCCAGAACCAAATACCATTCACATCATGGCAGGGCTTAAATTCCGTGTATTACTAGATAGCGAAAAGGATGCAGAGATTTTCAGAGACATCCTGATCCGGGATACGGACCATTTTGAATCCTTCTACAATGCCATTGTTCGTTCCTTCCGTTTTGAAGGTGATCAGATGGCCAGTTTCTATGTATCTAATGATCAGTGGGATAAAGGGCATGAAATCAGTTTAATGGACATGACTTATGATGACGATTCAGTAGATTCGCCTGCCGCGGTCATGAAGAATGCTGTAATCAAGGATTTTCTCGAAGAACCGGACCAGAAGTTCATTCTGGTATATGACTTTATGCGCATGTGGATCTTCCTGATCGAGCTAATCGGCTACGAAAAAGAAGGACCAGAAAATCCGGAGGTTATCCTTTCGGTAGGAATGGCTCCACCGGAGGATTCACGTTCAGCAGTGGAAAATGAGCAATTGTTTAATGGTGATACGGACGAAGAAGACGAGGATGAATTCGGGTTCAATGAGTTTGACGATGATCTCGAAGATGATGACCTTGCCGGTTACGACGAATACGAATACTAATGACCGATAAATACGGAGATCCAATCGGAGCGGCAATCCTTGCCTACTCTTCGACAAAAAAACCAGGAGATATTATTGTCAGTTCTGATATTTGCGATGATGACATCATTCCAATTGAGGTACTTTTCAGAAATTACGAAGAAATGCCTGAACTCGAGAAAGCCGCACTCGACCTCGTGAAAGGGAAAGTGCTTGATGTCGGCGCAGGTGCAGGTGTACACGCCCTTGAACTGATGAATCGTGGATTTCAGGTGGAGGCCATCGATGTGTCACCCGGCGCAGTATCATACATGAAAAGTAAAGGAATCAATGCCCGAACAGCGAATTTCTTTGATTTGAAGGAAGAAAAATACGACACGCTGCTCATGCTCATGAACGGTATTGGCATTGCTGAAAAACTATCTAATTTAGAGAGAGCGCTGCGCCATGCGAAATCACTTTTAAATAAAGGCGGTAGCATTCTCTGTGATTCCTCCGACATCAAGTACCTTTATGAAGACGAAGATGGCTCAATGTGGGTAGATCTGAATACTGAATACTACGGAAATTTCAGATTTCAAATGAAATACAATAAAGAGAAAGGACCTTGGTTTAACTGGCTTTACGTGGATTTCGACAACCTGTTCAAGGCTGCCAAAAATGTTGGCCTAAAAGCACGTCGTGTTTATGAACAAGAAGATCATTACCTGGCAGAATTAACTTTCTGATGCGCTTTACTCCACTCTTCCTATTCCTCTTTTCATTTACCCTTGCTTTCAGTCAGGCTGAAACGAATCCTGGTAAATTTCTCGTTCCCTTAGAAGACCAAGCCTTGCTTTGGAAGATTGAAGGAAAAGGGATGAATAAGCCCGCTTACCTTTTCGGTACGATGCACCTCATCGAAAAGGAATATTTCTTTTTTCCTGATAAACTAAAAAAGCTCATTGAAAAAAGTGAGCAATTGATCATGGAATTGCCCGGAATCCCGAATCAACACGAGGCTTTAAAGTACGTTCAATTGGAGGACGGAAGTTTTTTTGATTTTTTCACTCCTCAACAAACTGACTCCATCTTAAAGTGGGCGAATCGAGAGTTACGTATGAACGAATCTCAGTTTAGAGGTGTAATGAATAAAATGAAACCCTTCGTCGCTGTTCAACTGGCCACTCAAATGCATTTCCTCGGAAAAACAGAATCCTATGAATTGACGCTGGAAAAACTTGCAAAGGAAAATCAGATCGAAGTGAAAGGACTGGAAACAATGGAAGAGCAAATGGGTCTTTTTGACGGATTGAGTAAGGCCGGACAGACAGAAATGGTCATGGAATTCGTACGGCAACATGAGCAACAATTCGAAGAAACAAAAAAATTAGAACAACTTTACTCCAAACAACTAGTCGATTCACTCTACATGCTGATTGTAGAATCCAATGGCATCATTGCTTCTGAAAATGCACATTTCATTGATGATAGAAATGCGACATGGATTCCAATGATTGAGGCCTATATTCAAGAAAAAAAGAGTTTTATCGCAGTTGGCGCAGGTCATCTCGGTGGGCCAAAAGGACTCATCCGACTATTCCAACAGAGAGGATATCAACTTACTCCAGTAAAACTTTAAAATGAGTACGAATTCCCTATTAAAGCTACTCATAATCATTATACTTTCTGGTTCATGCCAAACCTACAGCGATCAGGATAAAGAACAATTCAACCAGAAAATTGAATCATATTTAAAAAAGAAACATCTTAATTGTAAACGCAGCGATTCTGGGTTGTATTACAAAATCATCGAACCCGGAAAAGGAGATTACATCAAATTTCAGGATGAAGTAACCTTCATTTACCACGGAACCTTGATTGACGGAACCGTATTCGACGACCAGACGAAGCCAGTTTCTTTCAAAGTCCGGGATCTCATTGCCGCTTGGAAAGAGATCATGTTGGAGTTGAAACCCGGAGCCAAAGCCTTTTTAGTTGCACCACCGCAATTGGGATATGGTAACCACCAACTAGACGATATTCCTCAGCACTCCATTTTGATCTATGATATTGAGATCAGAGAGGTAAAATAATTTCCAAATAATATCACATAGCTCTTTGCACTACCAATTCAAAATTCTATTTTTGGTGACGAAAATTAATCGTTACTAATACCACCAGGATGAGTGTACTCGTAAATAAAGATTCCAAAGTCATTGTACAAGGTTTCACAGGAAGTGAAGGAACATTCCATGCCGGTCAGATGATCGAATATGGAACAAACGTTGTAGGAGGAGTTACTCCTGGAAAAGGAGGAAGTAAACATCTGGATCGTCCGGTTTTTAACACAGTTGCCGATGCTGTTAAGACAACAAGTGCAGATGTATCAATCATCTTCGTACCACCAGCATTTGCTGCAGATGCCATCATGGAAGCTGCGGAAGCTGGTATCAAAGTAATTGTTTGTATCACGGAAGGTATTCCGGTGAAAGATATGGTAATAGCGCGTGAGTACATCAAAGGATTCAATTGCCGTCTGATCGGGCCGAACTGCCCAGGTATCATCACTGCTGGTGAGGCAAAAGTGGGAATTATGCCTGGTTTTGTTTTCAAAAAAGGTAAGATCGGTATCGTTTCTAAATCAGGAACATTAACATACGAAGCAGCAGATCAAGTGGCGAAAGCAGGTTTGGGAATCACCACTGCTATTGGTATCGGTGGAGACCCGATCATTGGAACAACCACCAGAGAGGCTGTGGAACTATTGATGAACGACCCTGAAACGGAAGGCATTGTTATGATCGGTGAGATTGGAGGAAATCTTGAAGCCATCGCCGCTCGCTGGATCAAGGAGAATGCAAAAAAACCAGTAGTTGGTTTTATCGCAGGTGAAACAGCGCCTAAAGGACGTACCATGGGTCACGCAGGGGCAATTGTTGGTGGAGCCGACGACACCGCAGAAGCTAAAAAACGTATCATGCGTGAGTGTGGAATTCACGTTGTAGACTCTCCGGCGCACATTGGAGCGAAAATGGCAGAGGTTCTTGGTGTAACCGTTTAATTCATTATTGAAGAATATCTAGCTTAAAAGAAGTCAGCCTTTAGAAGCGACTTCTTTTTTTTGCTAGATATTTGATCTTATTTCAAAGTCATTAAACTGAGTGTTATAAATGCTCTATGCCATTGTAGATATAGAAACTACAGGAGGCAGCCCTAAAGCTTCCAAGATAACTGAAATTGCCATCTATAAACACAATGGCAAAGAGGTTATAGATGAGTTTATCAGCCTGATCAATCCCGAAATGAAGATTCCGGACTTTATTGTAAGACTAACGGGGATAAGTGATCGAATGGTTGAAAATTCTCCAAAATTCTACGAGTTAGCCAAAAAGATCATTGAATTTACTGATGACTGCATTTTCGTAGCTCACAATGTAGGATTTGATTATGGAATCTTAAGACAAGAATTCAAATGGTTGGGATACGATTTCAGGAAACCACACTTATGTACGGTTCGCGCATCAAGGTACGTATTACCGGGACATGAGTCCTATAGTTTAGGTAAACTCTCGAGAAAACTGGGGATCGAAATCAATGGAAGACACCGAGCCGGAGGTGATGCGCTGGCCACAGCTCATCTTTTTACTATTTTACACGAGACAGATAAAAATAATCTTCACTCATTTATTAAAGAGGAAATCAATCCGCGTATTCTTCACCCTAATCTAGATCTTGAAGCACTAGAAGAGATCCCAACAAAAACAGGCGTATACAAGTTCTTCAATACAGAGAATCAGCTCATATACATCGGCAAAAGCAAACAGATAAGAACACGAATCGATCAACATCTGCGTAATACGAAATCCAAAAAAGGTATGCAGATGATGAAAGAGATCTCACGTATCGAATACGAACTGACAGGATCAGAACTCATTGCTTTATTACTCGAATCACAGTTGATCAAACAATATCGTCCACTTTTTAATAGACAGCTAACTAAAAGTCGATTTCCCATTGGAATTTATGACACCTTGAGCGAAAAGGGATATTTAAAATTGGAGATCGAACGTACCGCTAAAAGGGGGAGTGCTCCCCTAATTAGCTTCACAACACGAGTAGAGGCTTCAAAATACCTCGATTACATTTGTGAGCAATATGAATTATGTCAAAAATTATGTGACATCTATCCTACTCCATCTTCTTGCTTTCACTACGAGATTAAAAGATGTAAAGGTGCCTGTATAGAAGAGGAAACATCTGATGAGTATAACAAAAGGGCACAATCCCTGATCAACAAACTCACATTCTGCAGTGAAAGCTTTTATGTGATCGACAAAGGAAGAAACAAAGGTGAAAAAAGTTTGGTATTAGTGGAACGCGGATCGATCTGTGGTTTTGGTTATGCGCCATTCCATTTTCAAAATCAACCAGTCTACAAATGGAGTCGTTTCATTGAGCATACGCAAGAAGACCGAGATGCACGAACCATCCTGAATCAGTTTATGAAAAAGAACAGCGAAATCCAAGTTATAAGATTTTAATAACAAAAAAAGCCGACGTTAAGCCGGCTTATCAATTTCACTCATAAACAGTTACGCTTTCAATCGTTTTGAGAAGTCGATCAAAATTGGTGTTGCTACACAAAGAGAAGAGTATGTTCCGATGACAACGCCTACCAATAACGCGAATAAGAATCCTTTGATCGCAGGTCCACCAAAGATGAACATAATCAACACCACGACAAACAAGATCATGGATGTATTAAACGTACGGCTTAATGTTGTGTTCAAAGATCTATTAATGATTTCATAGTGGTGATCATCTTCCTTGCTTGAGCGAAGATTTTCACGAATCCTGTCGAACACGATAACGGTATCATTCATCGAATATCCAATAACGGTTAGAATCGCTGCGATAAATGCCTGGTTGATATCCAATGAGAAAGGAAGTATACCGTGCAACAAGGCAAAAATAGAAATGACGAAGAATGCATCGTGAATCAACCCAACGATTGCGCCGATAGAATATTGCCAATGACCGAAACGGATCAAGATATAGGCAAAGATTGCAAGAAGTGAAAGGAAAATCATCACGTAGGAATCTGTTGAAAGCTGATTGGAAATAGATGCTGAAACACTGCGAGATTCAATGATTTCAAAGTTCCCTGTTTTCGCCTTACTTGATTCCAAACCTTCAAGTAATTTCTTACGTACAGTTTCGGTTGCACCATCATTTTTCGCCAAGTAGTTGGTAATGATCTCTACATTATATTCATTGGATTTGGTTTTAAGATCAATGGATGCGACCTCTCCATTCTCAACAAATACTTTTGATAAGCTAGAACGAATTTGCTCAATGTCCGCTTTCTTGTCGAATTTAACCACATAGGTTCTACCACCAGTAAACTCAACACTAGGCTTAAGTCCTCTGGTCAATAGCGCTGCAACACCAAGAACAGTTACTGAAATAGAGAAAATATAGAAATACTTGCGTTTACCAACCCAATCGAACTTAAGGTTCTGGAATAAACCTTCAGACATTTTGGTAAAGAAACTGATTCCTTTTCCTTTTTCTATCCAACGAGTAATTACAAGTTTTGAAATTACAATGGCGGAGAAGATCGAAGTGAATATACCTATGATAAGTGTTGTCGCGAAAGATTCTATTTCTCCGGTTCCGAATACTTTGAGAATGACTGCAACCAATAAGTGGGTTACGTTCGCATCGATGATGGAAGGAAGTGCCTTTTTGAACCCAAGATCGATTGAGCTGGGCACGTCAACACCACGATATTGCTCTTCACGTATACGTTCGAATATCAGGATGTTAGCATCAACTGCTGTGCCTATCGTCAGAACGATACCAGCTATACCTGCAAGCGTAAGAACGGCCCCAAAAGAAGCCAAACATCCAAAGATAAAAATGACGTTTGCCGCAAGTGCAATATTTGCTGCTATACCTCCTTTGTTGTAGTACAGATACATGTAGATCAATACGGCTAAGAATGCTACAGCGAAAGAGATTAATCCGGCCTGAGAATTCTCAGAACCAATAGTCGGACCAACTTTGGTCTGCTCTTTGATCACACAGGGGGCAGGAAGTGCTCCACCATTCAATAATCCTGCCAGGTCTTTGGCCTCATCGATAGTAAAAGAACCCGAGATCTGTGTATTACCTCCAGTTATTGCATTGATTACACGCGGCGCACTATAAACCACATCATCCATAGTGATTGCAACGATCTTGTTCACATTATCAGAAGTCATCTCCGCCCATTTGTCTGCACCTTCCTCCGTCATTTTAAGATCAACTGTAATTTTACCTGATTGCTCATCGTAACCTGTGGCTGCATTCTTGATATCTTTTCCTCCCACACGTGCCTTGCCTGTTTCCGGAACTCGAATCGCATACAACACATACGCCTTCTCTTTGGAATTGACAGCAACCTCTTCAAGATCAGCTGACCACATGAACTTAACATCCTCAGGAAAGATATTTAGTACATCCTCTCTCTTCAAAATCGCCTCAACAGCTGACTTATTCTCAGCGGCCACATAACCCAAAGCGTAATCCCCAGCAGGTTTAACTAAATCAGTCAATCCTTTTTGAGAACCACCCAGACTTAATAGAGATGCTGCTACATCTGTGTTGGTCGTATCTGTTGAATCTTTCTTTGCAAGATCCAAATCTTCCATTTTAACTTCTTTTGTTCTGGAGACTACTCCTGCTTGCTGCCATTGCGCACCAATCTCACTTGGAAAATAAGTTTCGTAAAACTGAAGATTTGCAGTTGACTGTAATTTTCCAGCAACGGTTGCCTCATCCTGAACCCCAGGCAATTCAATATACAGGCGATTATTAACCATATCACGCTGAATATTCGGCTGAGCCACACCAAACTGGTTGATTCGTTTGCTCATGATTTGCTCTACTCCATCCATGGATGAGGAAGCAATCTTTCTCAAGAAAGCCTCTACATCGTCGTCGGATGAATTGATACCTACACCATCCAACTCTGAAGTGGCCAAAAGACGAACAATAGGTAATTTATTTATGCGCTTGTTTTCTTTAATGAAGATGGAAATGAAATCACCTCCTTTTGATGCATAAATATTGGAAGCACTTTCAAAAGGCTTCTTGAATTGAAGGTCGCGTGGGTTTCTGGCATAATTTTTAACCAATTCAGGAATAGAAATCTCAAGCGTGACACTCATTCCTCCAACGAGGTCAAGACCGAAAGCCAAACTTCGTTTTTTCGTCTCTGCAAACGTTGAACCAAAAATGGGATACACCTTGTTCTCCGCTTTCTCTTTCAAAATCTGATTAACGAAGGCCGCTTTCGCTAAAGCTTCTCCTTCAGGTGAGTTGAAGTACGCATACGTTCCATTTGGCAAAAGAGCACTATCCCCTGTATTTGCAGCTTGTTTTTTCAACGCTGCAACTCGCTCATTAGCTTCTTTATCTGCTTTTTTTTCAACTGAGTTTGACACCCAGGTGAATGAAAGCTGATAAATACAAACAGCAGATAATAATATAGTTAAAAACCAGAAAAATCCTTTATTGCGCATGTTATTTGAACAGTTAATTATGGAATTAAGCGCGCAAATATAGAATTTAGGAATGGTATTAACAATAAACTTTAAGTTCTATTTACCAAGTTTATCAACAGCTTAAATCAATATTAAATTGACATGAAAAAATAAGGTAGTAGGTTCATTGTTCTTTGGCAAATTCCAACAACTCCCGAGAGAAATTTTCCCAGCTGAAACGCGAACGTTCGAGTTCAATCGCTAACTTACATTTTTCGAGATGGTCCTTCTCGAATAGAAACGTTATTCCTTCAACTAGCTCTGTAGGATTATTAGCGGGAACAACTACTCCTTTTTGTCCAACCACATCACTTAGTCCTCCCACATCCGTAACGATAGCGGGTAAGCCAAAATAAAAAGCAGTGGCTGTTACCCCCGATTGAGTTGCCGACTTATAAGGCAAAACACAAACATCTGCGGCGGAGAAATATTGATGCACCTGATCATCAGGAACAAAATAATCTGCCAAAAGTATTCTCTCCCTCAATTGTAAATCGTTCAACCATGGATCATACACATGTTTATCTCCGTAAAATTCACCCGCAATGATCAAAAAGTAAGACTCATCCAAATGCTTAAATGAAGTCAGTAATAGGTCAAGGCCCTTATAGTCCCGAATTAAACCAAAAAAAAGTAAGACTTTCGCCTCTATTGGAACACCTAATTTTCTCCTAATATCTTCCTTCGGTATTAGTGAATGAAAATGGTCATACCATGGATGAAAAAGAAGCTTAACAGGTATTTTTTTGTTGCAAGCCAATATGTCAGTCTTCACTTTTTCAGAAAGCACCACCACACTATCAAAACTTTTGAGAATCAACTCATTTAACCACGAATCGAAGAACCTCGGCTCATGAGGCCAAAAGTTGTGCACCAAAAGAATACGTTTGCATCTACCTTTGAGTTTTGCGGATAACAATAATAGAAAAGGTGCAAAAATCGTCATCCAATAATTCGCAATGAAGATCTCAGGTTTGCTATTTCTAATTTTTTTTGCTCCAGAAAAATAAGTCAACGGATTAAAGGTACTCACCACCCGAAAGGCTCTTAGATAGTAGCGATTATTGGGTTCCTTAACATACTGACTTGTACCTGGAAACAACCAATGAGGATATTGCTTCTTAAAAGTAAAAACTTCAACCTTATGCTCTTTGTCGAATTCCTCTACCAACCTCTCATTGAACTGCGCTATTCCGCCTCTGAAAGGATAAAATGCCGTAAATAAAGTGATTCTCATTGGTCAGTAAAACAAAGTTGAGAATGGTTATTGATAACCAAAGCCCGTGCAATTGTAAAATAACTCTTTGCCCGATTTCACATTAGTGGTATCAAATCCTGAAATTTTAAGATCTTTATAGTACTTAGAAATCAAACCTATATTCTTGGCATAAACCTCATACTTTCGACGGTAATCAACTAAGGAAAAGAAATCTTCCTGCTCCACAACAAGTGAGCTGTCAAAAATCAGCTTCCCAATGGTTGTGGGCTTATGAATATCTCTGTAATAAGCGGTCAGTTCAGAGAAGGAATTGAATGAATTTTGATTCCATTCCTTATTCTCTGATATCCCAAAAATCAGTTTTATTATCCGTTGGTTCTCTTCTACTAATTCTGCTCTTCGATCTGCAATGATAGCAGTCCAAGTATCTGTTTGCACCCAATCTTGGGAACCTTGCATTCTTTTGAATCTTAAAAACTGCCTAGACACTCTACCTTCATTATCAATAATCGTATCGCCAATGACCGTTCTAAGTTGATAGCGAGAAGTATCATGAGGTACTGACTGACCTGGATCATGGCTGATCTCCATCACGTCATAATCAACATATCTTCCTGAAATTAAACCAAAATAATCGTAATGAAGATCGTAGGTGATCTCGTCCTTTTTACAAGAATTCAATCCAATGATTATGATAGCAAATACCAAAATAAGTTTGTTAAACCTTAACATCATACCGAAGGTACGTTTTTTTATCTATTCTTCTGTTTCGATGTATTGTATTTGATCTGATTGAGCCTCGCTTCAAGTTCTTTGCCTTGAATGTGCCTGCCATCCAGATAATACTGCTTACCTACTACTTTCCCCGACTCATCAAAAGCCATACACCAGCCATGTTTTAAACCATTTCTAAAAGTTTCCTCAGTCATTTTAAAACCTCCCACGTCGTAAGAAACCCAAAGTCCAGATTTACGATCCATCAGATACGCACCTTTAACCTTAAGAGAACCTCCTTCGAAATACTCCACATACTCACCATCCATTTTACCTTCCTTGTAGTAGGACACGGACATAACCCATTGTGACTTGTCTTCAGGGTCTTCAGGAATGTAAAAAACTGTTTTCTTTCCATCCAGAAGATCATTCTTGTATGTTTCTTTGTTACTTAATCTACCTGAAGGACCATAATTCATCCAAACAGAATCTTTTTTCAAATGAGTATAAATACCCCTACTCATCACGAATCCATTTTCGTGGTAATAAATGGCTTCTGAGCGGGCATTGATTTCAACATGCATAATGATTGCTTTCAATTTCGAAGAAGGATAATAATAGGTAAAGGTTCCAACCGGCCTATCATCCTTGAACTGCCCCTTGTATTGATACACTTTCGTGCCCGGATATATCTTAGTCCATACCCCTTGTTTTCTACCAAGGTTATCGGTGAGATTTTGCGCATGACCTACGACCGTCAAAAGAAAGGAAATAATTATCGCTGTTCTCATGGAGCCAAGTAATTGTAAAATTCTTCTAAACTTTCTAGAGTAAGATCGGCCTCCACCTTGATCTTTTCAACTGTCCGAATACGAACAGTTTTCATACCAAGATTTTTTCCAAAAACAATGTCAGAATCTGTATCTCCAATCATCACTGATCTGCTGAACTGAACCATTTTATGCTGTCTCTGAGCCAACAAAGCCATGCCGGGTTTAGGTTTCCGCAAGTATTCTTCAGATCCTGCCAAACCAGGTGCATAATAACACTGAGCAATTCGCCCTCCCATGTCTTCCACATTTTTCATCAGAGAACGATGAATTTCCTGAAGGTTACTTTCCGTCATCAATCCCTTTGCTATTCCTTGTTGATTTGTAACAACGAAAACTAACCCAAAAATTTCGGATAGGCGGGCAATACTTTCGAGGGCACCCGGTAAAGTGATAAATTCCTCTACGTTTCTGACATATCCACCCATAATCCTTTCGTTGATCACTCCATCGCGATCAAGAAATAGTGTCCACGTTCTATCTATGCTCCAAGAGTTAGGATCCAATTTCCTTTTCAATTAAATACGTATTTCTAGTCGAAGAATTGCGTCCGATCAATTCGGCAAGAAAACCTGCAAGAAAAAACTGCACGCCAATGATCATGGCAGTAAGTGCGAGGTAAAATTCTGTGCGCTCAGCAATTAATTTCGCCGACTTATGCATAAAGAGTTTATCAACACCAATATAGATTGCGAATAGGAAACCAATAAAAAAAGTCAAGGTGCCCAACGCGCCAAACAGATGCATCGGTTTTTTACCAAATTTTCCCATAAAGACAACTGAAAGAAGATCCAATGGTCCATTTAGGAATCGGTTTATTCCGAACTTCGTTGTTCCGTACTTACGAGCCTGATGTTGAACTACTTTTTCTCCAATTCGGGTAAAACCGGCATATTTTGCAAGTGGCGGAATATACCTATGCATATCACCATATAATTCAATGCTTTTTACGACTGTCAGTTTATATGCCTTCAATCCACAGTTAAAGTCGTGAAGGTGGATGCCAGTAAGCCTCCGTGCAGTCCAATTATAGAGTTTAGTAGGTATTGTTTTCGTTAATGGATCAAAACGCTTTTTTTTCCAGCCAGAAACAACATCAAAGTCATCTTCTACTATCATTCTATATAGTTCCGGGATCTCCTCCGGAGAATCCTGAAGATCAGCATCCATTGTAATTACCACTTTTCCTCGCGCAGTTTGGAACCCGGTATGTAATGCGGCGGATTTACCATAGTTTCTCTGAAATTTAATCCCACGAACATGATCATCACTGCTTTTTAACCGTTCTATTATGCTCCACGAACCATCTTTACTTCCATCATCTACAAAAACGACCTCATACGAAAAACGATTTTCGTTCATCACTTTCTTAATCCAGGCATGCAGTTCCATAAGGGATGCTTCTTCGTTGAATAACGGAACAACGATAGAAATGTCTTTAAGGGTATTCAAATCAGCTTTTTTACGCTAACAAATATAGTGAAAGAGGCCACTTCGATACGAACCAAAAGATTTATAATGAACAATGAAAACTTTATAACAATCGCGAATTTGGAGCCTCACCCAAAGAGTGTAGCAACTCAACTCACTTTTTGGAACATAATTGATTAATATCAGCGACAATCTCTTCAGCTGACAGGTAATACTTTCTATTCTTTTCACGATAGGCGTGCTTTACTTTTCTGTTTCGGTGAAAGAAATTCACTCCCTCAAGCAGTTGAGCACCCAAACCATGTTGAATAGTAAGCTTGTCAGCCTTGTGTTCCGTACGCTTCAACTCGTTGTTATCCATCACATAAGAAGCAATAAAACTTAAAAGCTCGACATTATCCTTTTGAGCGTATTCGGTAAGATGTGCCATTTCATGACCAATCCAACCTACCAATGAATTGAAACTAAGATCACGGTAAGTAATACCCGTATTATTCTCATCAGTATTCACAAAGATCTTATAATTCCTGTTCCTTTTCGACCTGAAGAGGAAGTCCCATCGAGGTTGCGCCTGCATAGTACTGGAAAGGGATTTTGGTTTCAATTTCACGCAAGCATCTTTCAATTCAGGATAGTGAGATAAAGCTACGTAGTAAGCTAATTTTAGATTTTGATCATCGGAAGTAATCTTATGATTCGAGGCATAGCGTTCTTCGTAAATAGATAATGAATCCATGTATTTAGAAAAATCACAATGCAGCGTATCACAAAAAATCAAATAATGTGACTCCTTCTGACCAAAAACAGGAGTAGAAAAGAAAAGCAGAAAGAGTAATAATGGTCTCATCGCATAATCAATTGTATGCAAATTACGAAAAAATACGCAAATCTTTGCGGATTCAACCATTTATTCTAAGAACTTATTTTGAGGTTCTTTATTGACGAATGAGGCAAATGTTATTTCTTCAAAACAGAATTTGATCAGTTTATGTCAACTTTTTAATGAATCCTTTAGTGATCAAAGGAAGAGAGATACGAGGGTTTAAAGAATAAACAAAACCGCAATAATAAATATGATTATGATGGTAATATACTGCCAGATATCTAGAAAATAGGGAATGTATTTCTTGTAGACCTCCTTCATGTCCATAGGACAAAATTAAGTATTGTATTATTGATCTAGCGCAATATTTTTCCATCAATAGTCCTAAATTATTTACCTTTGAGTACCTAAAAACGATCTATGGCAAAAGAATCCGTTATCGAAAAAACAAACACCGTTGACTTTGAAACATTCAGAAATGAAGTTTTAGAAGACTTTCGATTAGCAAATATCTCCAGAGAAACCTCCTTACTTGGTCGTAAGGAAGTACTAACTGGAAAAGCTAAATTTGGGATCTTTGGAGATGGCAAAGAACTTGCACAAATTGCTTTATCTAAGCAATTTCAAGACGGAGATTTCCGGTCGGGATATTACCGCGATCAGACTATTATGATGGCCATAGGTCAATTGAATGTTCAGCAATATTTTGCTGGATTGTATGCTCATTCCGATGAAGAAATCGAACCGCAATCTGCAGGCCGCCAAATGGGTGGGCATTATTCTACACGTAATTTGGACAAAAATGGAGAATGGGTAGATCTAATGAAACAAAAGAACAGTTCAGCAGATATCTCCCCAACTGCCGGCCAAATGCCTCGTTTATTGGGTCTTGCTCAAGCATCCAAAGTATATCGGAATAACCCCATTTTGAGAGAGCTGGAAAAATTCAAGAAATTCAGTAACAATGGAAATGAAGTTGCATTCGGAACGATTGGAGATGCTTCCACCTCTGAAGGGCCTTTCTGGGAAACGATCAATGCTGCAGGCGTGTTGCAAGTTCCGATGGTAATGTCTGTCTGGGATGATGGTTACGGGATCTCTGTGCCACGTGAATTTCAGACGACCAAGGGAAGTATTTCTGAAGCATTAGCCGGCATGCAGCGTACAAAAGACAAGCCAGGTTATGAAATCTTCATTACTAAAGGTTGGGATTATGCTCATCTGTGCGAAACATATGAGAAAGCGGTAAAAATTGCCCGTGAAGAACATGTACCTGTTTTGGTTCATGTCAAAGAAGTTAATCAACCTCAAGGACATAGTACATCTGGTTCACATGAACGCTACAAATCAGAAGAACGTTTACAATGGGAAGTAGATTTTGATTGTATCAATAAGTTCAAAGAGTGGATCATCTCTTTTAATGCGGACGGGCAAACCATTGCTACTCCAGAAGAACTGGAAAGCATCCAAAAAGAGTCAAAGACTTTTGTACGTGATGCAAAATCTGCCGCATGGAAAGCGTTCACAGAAGATATTCAAAAGGAACTAAAAGAAGCACTAACGATCATCCGTAAAGCGGCTGAGGGAAGTCCGAACAATGTATTCATTCTCAAAGAAGTTGAAGCCCTTGAACGTACCTTCGAGCCCATTCGTAAAGATGTCATGTCAACGGCACGTATGGTATTACGGATGATGAGAGAAGAAAGTAGTGCTTCAAAAGATGCATTGTCCAGCTGGATAACATTAGCTCAGAAGAAAAATCACGACCGATACAGTTCTTTGTTGTACTCCGAATCGAAGTCGGCCGCCTTGAAATTGGAAGCTGTTGCCCCACAATATGATGGGTCGAATCATCAGGAGGATGGCAGAATCATTCTACGTGAAAACTATCGTAAAATCTTTGAGAAATATCCGGAAGCCCTTGTCTTTGGAGAGGATGCAGGTAAGATTGGCGGTGTCAACCAAACGCTTGAAGGCATGCAAGAGGCGTTCGGTGCTGTTCGGGTTTCGGATACAGGAATTCGAGAGTGTACGATCATTGGACAAGGAATTGGTATGGCGATGCGCGGATTACGCCCAATTGCAGAAATCCAGTACCTAGATTACCTGCTCTATGCAATTCAGGTAATGTCAGATGATCTATCCACAGTGCAATACCGCACGAAAGGAGGACAAAAAGCACCTTTAATCATTAGCACACGTGGTCACAGACTGGAAGGGATCTGGCATTCGGGTTCACCTATGGGAATGATTGTAAACGCTATTCGAGGAATGCATGTGTGTGTTCCGCGTAACATGACCAAAGCGGCAGGTTTCTATAATTTATTGATGGAGGCAGACGAACCCGCATTGGTGATCGAGCCATTAAACGGCTACCGCACGAAAGAACTGATGCCTACCAATATTGGCGAATTTAAAGAAGCGCTGGGTGTTCCGGAGATTGTTAGAGAAGGATCTGATTTAACCATCGTATCGTATGGTTCTACGTTTAATTTGTGTGAAATAGCTTGCAAGCAACTCGCTGAAATGGGCATTGATGTAGAGCTGATCGATGTTCAGACCTTACTCCCGTTTGACATCAACCATGTCATCGCCAAATCCCTAGAGAAAACAAATCGTTTGTTGATCATTGACGAAGATGTGAGCAGTGGAGCGACCGGTTACATGTTAGACAAAATACTCGTTGAGCAAAAGGCATATTACCATCTGGACTCTGCACCACAAACACTCAGTGCGAAGGATCACCGACCTGCCTATGGCTCCGATGGCGACTATTTCTCTAAACCAAGTATTGATGATATCATTGAGAAGGCATATGCGATCATGAATGAGATCGATCCGTTCGAGTATCCTTCGATTTATTGATCTTATTTATTAAAAACAAAAAAGACCGATATTCTCGGTCTTTTTTTATTAATGTTATTTCAATATTACATCAACACAAACGGACCTGCAATCAATCCGATGGCACAAATGGCCAGTACAAGATATTGTAGGAAATTTGGAGATGGTTTCTCGGATTCTTCCGAATGATCAGATGCCATGAAGGTCATGAAGATCTTCAAATAGTAGTAAATCCCTATTCCAGAATTGATCACAGCAATAATTACAAGTTCAGGATACATTTTATAGGCATGTGAAAAGACCATGTATTTACCGAAGAATCCAGCCAATGGTGGTATACCTGCAATCGACAACAAACCAAGCGCAAAGAAGAAACCGATCCACGGGTTTTTACGCCCAACGCCACGGTAGCCATCGAGATCATCTGATTCATTCCTGATGGTCATCGAAATAACGATAAGAGTGATAATCGACAAACCATAACCAAGCATATAGAACCATAGGTATTCAAGCGCCTTTAAATGTGCTAACAGATCATTTATTGATGGCAAGATCACTAATAACGCATAGCCTGCGTTAGCCACACTTGAATAGGCCAGAATACGCTTGAATTTCACTTGACGAATAGCCGACAAGTTTCCAACGAACATGGTAACAATAGCCAACACATAAAGTGCACTCACCCAAATCTGACTTGCTTCGCCAAAAACGAATGTAAAGAGCTTCATGAAAGCAAATAATCCTGAAAGCTTTACGACTGCCGCCATGTATCCAGTTACAATATTTGGACTTCCTCCATATACATCCGGACTCCAGAAATGAAATGGTGCGCCACCCACTTTGAAAAGGAAACTTGCCATAATCATAAGTATTCCGACACCAAGCATCGAACCTGAAGCTCTTCCCTCACCTATCGCATTCGCAATATCGTCAATTGCAAAACTTCCTGTCGCGCCATATAGCCAAGCTACACCAAACAAAAGAATTCCTGTTGCAAATGATCCTGTAAAGAAATATTTCACAGAGGCCTCTGTAGACAAGAGATCCTTCTTATTCGAACCTGCCAATACATATACCGGAATAGAAAGGATTTCCAAGCCCAGAAAGAATATGAATAGATCTGTGAATCCGATCATACACATCGAGCCAACTAATGAGAACAGGATCAACGAAATGTATTCTCCCGTATGTTCCGATTCACGACTGAAATAGGAATAGCCTCCCAAAATGATCAATAATCCAAATACGAGTGACATGATCGAATAATAGATGGAGACACCATCGAATTCGAGTCCATCATACTTAACCAGATTGTATGGATGATTTACCTGCAAAGCAAGTAAGGTGATAGCTGCCAGTAAACCGACAACAGCCGTTCCTAAAACCAATGCAGGTTTTTTCGCTAGTGCGATAAACATGGAGATCAACCCCGTGGCAAAAACAACGATTAGTGCATCCATCTTATGGTAGAATAGTTATATCAGCTTGCATGGACTGTATCAGTTTGTCCAAGCTGGGTCCGACAAAATCAAGGATCGCCTGAGGATAAACACCGATCAAGACGATCAAAACAGAAATAATAAGGAAAGAAAGAACTTCATTCCATTGAAGATCTTTAAAGGATTCCAAAATTGGTGCTCCGAACATACTCAACTGGTAAGCTCTGAACGTATACACTGCACCGAAAACCAAAGTGGTTCCCGCGATCAATCCAATAAGCCAATTGTAACCGTATAGTCCTTTCAATAAAAGAAACTCACCAATGAAACCTGAGCTGAACGGAACAGACACCGATGCAAAACCGATCACAGCGAACCAGAATCCAAAGCGTGGAGCCAATTTCGCTACACCACCCATCTGACTTAATTCACGTGTTGCCAAACGGTCTTCAAGTATTCCAGCAGCGAGGAATAATCCTACTGCTACCAAGCTGTGGTTGATGATCTGAATAAGAGACGCACCCAAAACCTCTTTATCGAATAAGATGATTCCAGCAGCGATCAATCCAACGTGACTGATCGAAGCAAAAGCAAACAGTCGTTTGATATCAGATTGTTTGATTGCGATAAGCGCAGCATAAACGACACCTATTACTCCAAGAATAATGACGATGGGAGTAAAGTCTTTGAGTGCTTCCGGTGCCAGAGGAACCATCCATCGGATCATTCCATAAAGTGCCATTTTCAGCATTAATGATGAAAGCAACATCGTTCCAGCCATGGGAGAAAGCGTGTAGGTATCAGGCTGCCACATATGGAAAGGAACCAACGGAATCTTGATCGCAAATGCCAGGAAGAATCCGGACATGATCCAAAAAGCAGATTTTGCCGTCAGTTGAACTGCCACCAAACTTTCGAAAGAATAATTCTCGGCATAGTTTCCAAGAGCGATCAAACTCAATAACATCGCCAAAGATCCAACGAAAGTGTAAATAAAGAATTTCAACAAAGCCGGTTTGCGCTCCGGTGCACCATACCAATAAGCAATCAGGAAGATCGGAATTAGTGTCAATTCCCAGAATACGTAGAACATGATTCCGTCCAACGCTGTGAATACGCCGATCAAACCGAATTGCATTAACATCACCATGGCGTTAAATGCTTTCAAGGAAGCTATTTCGCGATTCAGATTGGACAACAAAATGAGTGTAGTCACTAAATTAACCAACATCACCATCAATAAGCTTATTCCATCATAACCCATTTTGAAGGTCAAGCCAAACGTCGTCACTTGTCCAGGTTCAAACAAAACTACAGACCACCCAGACATGTAATAAGCAGCGTGAACAGTCACTGAAACCAATGACGCTAATGCTCCGACAATTCCAACGTAGCGAACGATATTCGTTGGTGCAAGCGCCGCCAACAAAGAAAAAGCAAGGGGTATAAGATACAGATCCAAAGCTTAGAATTTTACAATGTAATACACCATCAAACCAACAATTCCTGTCACCATCCAAAACAGGTAGGAAGACACTATTCCTGTTTGCCATTTGCGAACAAGTTGTCCGGAAAGATCGATCACCCAGATGAATCCATCGATCAGACGATTCAAGAACATCACTTCCACAAAGCGATGCGATGCAGCAGAAATCCATTCAACTGGCTTCACAAAAAGGGTATTGTACAACTCATCGATATACAATTTATTGGCAGATAATTTTGCCCAACCCGTCAATTGTTCATCTGACTCAGGAACGCTGCTATTCTTTACAAATTTCACGAAGGCGAAGAATAGTGCGCCAAGTGCAAGAACAGATGCAACCCCCATAAGCATCATCGTTTGACCGTCAGAAAGGTGAACTTCAGCTACCTTGTTTAAGCCAAGGGTTGAATGCCCCAGGTAATGAGTCAACCAGTGATTTCCTCCGAAAAGGGACGGCATATTTAATAGTCCTCCCACAACCGACAGAACAGCGAGGATAATCAATGGTAAGGTCATGTTTAACGGTGATTCATGTAAGTGATGTTTCGTATGATCATCTCCTCTAAACTCTCCATGGAATACCACAAAATACAATCGGAACATATAGATTGCTGTAAGCAGGGCACTGATCGCCATAATCACGTAGATCACCACATTGTGATGTAAGGCATGCGCAAGAATCTCATCCTTGGAGAAGAATCCGGAAAGTAATGGCAATCCGGCAATCGCACACGTACCGATCAAGAATGTAATGTGTGTGATAGGAATGAATTTTTTCAAACCGCCCATTTTACGGATATCCTGCTCATGGTGCATTGCATGGATCACGCTTCCTGAACCGAGGAACAATAACGCTTTAAAAAAAGCGTGGGTTGTAACGTGGAACAT
>JBIITO010000026.1:0-23428 GCA_044340465.1 Crocinitomicaceae bacterium
TCATGGCCTCCACTATTGGAATTCCAAATCCCTCGTAATAAGGAACATAGGTTAAGGCGAAAGCAGCACCTACTAGTTTTACTAGTTCAGATTGCTTCACATGACCGGTAAAAATAAGATCAGAACCTAAATCAGTAGCAATGGATGATTTCTTTAGATCATCACGCCACATGTAAGATCCAACAATTATCATCTTTATTTCTGAATTCAATGATGTTTTGAATTTTCTGAACGCCGACAAAAGCCTTGGTAAATTTTTCCTCGGGTGTATAGACCCGATGAAAATAAAATAGGGTTTGCCACCTGTGTAAGAGCGCTTTATATTTTTAACTTCCTCCTGATTTAGTGGAATATAATTATCTGATGCTCCATTCCAAATCGTTGTAATCTTATTTTCAGAGATTCCATATGTTTTGCAAATATCCCATTTCGAATACTCAGAAACAGTAAGAAGATGTTTCGCCTTTTTTGCATAACGCGGAAAAAAATAACGTAAATAAGTTCTTATAAAGAAGGGTAAATCTTTCGGATGATGTTCAAAATTAATATCGTGGATAGTCCCGATTTGAGGCACATCGCTTGACAAAGAGAGGTAACCATCAGGAGAAAAGAATAGATCGATCTGATATTTTTTAAGTGCCCTTTTAACTTTTACCTCGAACCACCAGATGAAAAGAAACGGGTGCCGCGCTGCAGGACGAAGAATTACAGGTGTTACGTTGGAGGAGAATAAAAAAGTAGGGTCATGAGGACGATCAAAGAAAAAAAAGAATTCATGTTCAGGATGTGCAACCACTATACGCTTCACAACCTCATAGGTATACCATCCGAAGCCCTCCATTTTACCAGGAAGCAAGAACCGAGTGTTAATGGCAATACGCACTAAAAGTTTAGAATGTAGTTCGTCCTCTTTTCTTTTCCAATCGTTGTGGTAGGTCCGTGTCCAGAATAAATAACGGTTTCATCTGGTAGTTTGAACATGGTGTTGAAAATTGAATGTTTCAATGTTTCCAGATCTCCTCCGGGGAGATCAACTCTTCCAAAACTTCCATTGAACAATACGTCGCCGTTGATTACAAATCCTGAATCCTTATTGTAATATACCACATGTCCGGGACAATGTCCGGGTGTAAACAACACCTTTAATCGGATTTCTCCAAAAATGAGTTCTTCTCCACCTTGCAGTATAACTGTCGGATCTGGAGAGACTTCGTAACCTTCAAAGCCATACAAGTGAGCGTATTTTGCTACAGAACACAGTGTATCAACGTCTGCTTCGTGCAGGTAGTAATCCACGCCATAAGCGCGAATAACAAACGCATTTCCAAGAACATGATCTATGTGCGCATGCGTTCCTAAAAGAGCTAAAACACGCAGATCTTCGGATGAAATGAATTCTTTTAGTTCGTTTTGTTCCTCCTTACTGTAACAACCTGGATCTATGATGACGGCGTTGTTAAGCTGATCAGTAATCACGTAAGTGTTTTCCTGAAATCCATTGAAAGAAAAAGTGTGTACCGAGAGAATCATAAAATAAACGCTTATCCAAAAGTACATTTTTTGGTGTATTATTGTTCCCAGAGATTTTGCCACGATTATTTATATTTGCCCAAAAAACTGAAAATGAAACGTACTTTACCGTTGTTTATCTTTGTTACACTCTTGAGTTGTGGGGTCAAAGTGCCTTACACCAATGAAATTAAGGAAGAGTTCGATCTTTCCACTGCTGATAAAATTAAGAAGGTTCAATTCTTTACCTCTGCAACTATTATTATGCAGAAAAGTAAAGAGACCGGAGGCCAAGGAACGGCAGAAGATGGAGCATTGGTTACCAGTTCAAACAAAGAACAGAATAGAGTAATCATTCCGATTAATACGAAATGTATTTTTGATAGCTTTGGTCCAAACGGTGAGATAATAGTTCGCTTTGAGTTAGGCGTTGGAAAAACGATCGCCTTTGCAGTTCGTCAGAGTCAGGGCACCAATACAAAGTATTATCTTGTTGCTGACTGGAATCAGGATAAAGGTGGTAAGTTGAACTACGGAAACGAACCTTATTTTGCAACTGCTGCAAGTGGAACGGCTTATTTGATGGTAAAGCGCAAAAATCTTCAGAAGACAAAGCGTAAAGATCGAGTGGTCAAAGGAATGAAAGTGTAAAAAAAGTTAAGGGGGTCGCAAAAGCGGCCCTTTTTGTTTACATTTATTTAATGTTAAATTCACTTGGGTTTCTTCTATTGTTCGGACTTTTATGAAGGTGAATCTGATCAACCGTGAACTCAGCTGGTTAAGCTTTAATGAACGTGTCTTACAAGAGGCGATGGATCCGCGTGTCCCCTTGATTGAGCGTATGCGCTTTCTTGGAATTTACTCGAATAATCTTGATGAGTTCTTTCGAGTGCGGGTGGCAAATCTCAGGAGGATGATCGCTGTGCGGAAAAAGCAAGTGGATGGATTTAAAGGTACCCCAACGGAATTATACAATGAGATTAGAGAGATGGTTTTGGCTCAGCAGGAGAAATTCGAATGGGCTTATAAATATATCTTTGAAAAGCTATCTGAAGCGGATATTATTCAAGTGGATGATAAGACAATCAGCGCTGATCAGCGAGTGGAATTGAATTCTTTTTTTGAACGAACACTCAAACATGCCATAGTTCCAATCATGTTGGAGTCACGATCTTCCTTCCCAAAATTGCGCGATTCAAGCATCTATCTGGCGGTTCGAATCCTTCCGAAAAAAGGGAAAAAGATAAAATTTGCACTTATTCAAGTTCCGTCAGAGTTCTCGAGATTTTATCTCATGCGTTCCGGGAAAAAGGATTATGTCATCTTGTTGGACGACATCATAAGGCTCCATCTCGAGAGTATTTTTTCTATATTCGAGGTTCAGAAAATTGAGGCGTATACCTTTAAGTTCACACGAGATGCTGAGCTCGATCTAGATGACGATATTTCTGTTTCTTTTCTTGAAAAGATTGAGAAAAGTCTCAAATTACGTAAGCAGGGAAAACCGGTTCGTTTTGTTTATGATGAACGTATGCCGGAGGACTTGCTGAAACATCTGCTCAAAGCATTGCAATTAAAGATGGGGGTGAATACTATTCCGGGAGGTAAATACCATAATTTCAAAGATTTTATGTCGTTTCCTTCCTTCGATAGAAAAGAATTACTTTTTGCCCCTCAGCCTCCCTTGCCACATCCCGATTTGGATGGACAGAAAAGTCTCATAAAGAAGATTCTTGAGAAAGATATCCTCTTGAATTTTCCTTACCAGAGATATGACTATGTTGTTGATATTCTGCGTGAGGCAGCCATTGACCCGTCGGTTACATCCATAAAGATCAATATCTATCGAGTAGCGAAAAATTCTCAGGTGATGAATGCGCTCATGGCAGCGGTACTCAATGGGAAAAAAGTAACGGTTGTACTTGAGCTTCAAGCGCGATTCGACGAAGAACAGAACTTGTACTGGGCTGATAGATTAAAGGATAACGGCGCCAAGGTTATTTATGGTATTCAGGATTTGAAGGTTCATTCTAAGCTGATGCAGATCCATCGAAAGGAAGCAAGTATTGAGCAATTCATCACCTATATAGGTACAGGTAATTTCAATGAAAAATCAGCATTAATTTACAGTGATCTCGGATTCTTCACCTCCGATATGGGTTTATCCAAAGAAGTGCAGAAAGTTTTTCGTTTGTTGGAGAACAACCTCGAACGACCTGTTTTTAAACACCTACTGGTATCACCATTCAACACGCGCCGAAAGATAGTTTCAATGATCGATACAGAGATCACCAATGCAAAGAGGGGAAAAACAGCAGGTATCAGGATCAAACTGAACAACCTGACGGATGCAAAAATGATCGAAAAACTTTATGAAGCAAGTAGAGCAGGAGTAAAGATACAATTGAATATTCGTGGAATTTGTTGCCTCATATCCGGTATTAAAGGGTTAAGTGACAATATCGAAGTCATTTCCATTGTCGATCGATACTTGGAGCATGCTCGATTTATGATTTTTTATAACGGTGGAAAACAGGTCTACTACATTACCAGTGCTGATTGGATGGAGCGAAATTTGGATAAAAGGATCGAAGTGGCTTGTCCGATCTACGATATTGGATTACAAAAGGAGATTGACCGCTTATTCGCTATTCAATGGAAAGGTAATGTAAAAAGTAGGATTATTCGGAAAGATCTTATCAACGAATACAGGACTTGTACAGATGGGAAAACGTTTCATGCACAAATGGAAACGTATAAGTACTATAAGCGCAAAAGTACTACTTAATGTAGATGCCAATGGACTTTTCCGAATTCACTTCAACGGATGCGCTTTTGAAACTTGGAGCGCTAAAGGTCTCTCGTATATTGTTAGAGAAACCGTAACGCTCAATAGGCATTCCCAACATGTTCTTATCCAGGATTCCATTATTATTTTTGTCGTGGAAAACAGCCACAGCGTAAGTGCCAGGAGTTAGCTGTTCAAAGACAACTGTTGCGGTTTTGTTGGTGATAGGTATCACTTTACCAATGTATTGTTTTTTGATCTCGGGCCATGGATCAGATACGCGATACAACCCGACAAACGATTTTCCAGTGTTATCTCCAAATCCGTACACCTGAACAGTCAAAGAACAAAGTTTGGGTGTGTAGGAAGACGACAAGATAAATAAGCCAAGTGAAAAAAGCATAAATTTCATGATTTGATAAACAGTTAAACAAAAACAAAGTTCAGATGATGATCTTTTTATTTCAGAGCTTTTCATTCGGTGATCATTAATATTGATCATCATTGATGAGCTGAAATAAGTGTTACCTTTGATTCCCATGAATAGAACGGGTAACATTTTGGTGACTGGCGGATGCGGCTATATCGGATCTCATACAGTTGTAGAGTTGGTAAAGGCTGGTTATGAGGTTGTAATAGCAGACGATCTCAGAAATGCAAACCGGCAAGTTGTGGATGGACTCACTACTTTATTGGGATTTCAGCCTGTGATTCATGAGTTGGATGTGTGTGATGAAACGGCGATGGATGTTTTATTCGATCAATATAAATTCGTTGGAATTATACATTTTGCAGCAGATAAAGCTGTTGGGGAATCTGTTCGAGATCCATTGAAATACTATCACAACAACATAGGGGGCTTGGTTGTCATGTGTAAGCTTGCGCTGAAATATAAAGTAAGCAACTTCGTTTTTTCTTCCTCTTGTACAGTTTATGGTGAGCCCAAAGGATTGAAAGAAGTTACTGAAGATTCACCGAAAAGCACTCCAAGCTCTCCTTATGGCAACACCAAATTGATTGGAGAACAGATACTCGCTGATGTTCAGCGTGCGCATTCTGAACTGAAGATCATGAATTTGAGGTATTTTAATCCTGTCGGAGCTCATCCCACCGCTCTGATTGGTGAATTTCCTCTGGGTAAACCCAATAATCTGTTTCCGTTTGTTACTCAGACAGCTATCGGTATTCATGAACACCTTACCGTTTTTGGTTCTGATTATCCAACTGAAGACGGTACATGTATTCGTGACTACATTCATGTTTGTGATCTTGCCAACGCTCACGTCGAAGCTCTTTCTTTCCTTGAGGAACAAATGAACTCATGTTTGGAGTACATAAATATCGGCACAGGAAAAGGAACAAGTATACTCGAGGTAATCAACATTTTTGAGCGTGAAACAGGAAGAACCCTAAATTGGAAATTTGGTCCGCGTAGGGAGGGAGATATCATTGAGATTTATGCCAATGCTGACAGATCGCGCCAAATATTGAACTGGACGCCGGCATATTCTGTTGCCGATGCGGTGAAACATGCCTGGAAATGGGAACAGCGAATTCATCAAAATGCCTGAGTTTCGCTTGATCATAGCGTTTCTATTCACCGCCTACTGCCTAAATGGGCAGCAAAATGCTGTACCAGAACTCAAATCGCGATATAAACCCGGCCTCATGTGGAATTTTACGGGCTTTCGACCAGCCAAGGCAGGAAAAGCAAAAAAATATGACCGCCTCGTATTCGATGTTACCTATAATGATTGGTTCGGTGATCTCAGAACATTCAGGAACAAATGGTCATCAATCGGATTAAATACGAATTTACTTTTTGATATCTCGTTGAACAGAACAAGTACTATTTCTCTCGGTACAGGTTTTCGGCATAGTTTATTCCGAACTGAAAATCTTGCTCATCTTTTTGCGGCAGATCCTACTCGAACCTACACAACAGTGACGGATGGTTCGCAAGCCTCTGATGTCAAACGTCGATTGTTATGTGGAAATGCGATTGGCTTCCCTGTAGAGTTTCGATTTCGAACAAAAGCCTGGCAACATTTTAAGTTTCACGTTGGAGGTACGTTAGCCTATCAGCTAAATATTTACGCCAAATCTGTTTTTTCAGGCCAGGAAGGCAGAGAGGTGGTTAAGGATTTCAATTTTGCAGATGTGAACAGATTATCACTCTCAACTCATGTCCGGATGGGGATCCGAAACTGGGGGGTATATGCATCGTATGGTGTAACCCCCATGTTCAGTAATCGTTCTAGTACAAACTTGCATATATTCCAATTAGGTGTAAGTGTTTCATTATTCTGACCATGTATTTGATCGACACACATACCCATTTGTACTCGGAGGCATTTACCGAGGATCGTATGGAGGTGGTCGATCGTGCCATTAGTTTAGGCGTCAACACCCTACTTTTGCCTAACATAGATTGTGATTCTGTTGTTTTAATGCATGAGCTCTGCCAAGCTTATCCTGAAAATTGTCTGCCTATGATGGGTTTGCATCCGGGATCAGTCGACGAAAAATGGGAACAACAATTGGCGATCATACAAAAATGGTTGTTTTCCGAAAAGTATATTGCTGTCGGTGAGATTGGAATGGACCTTTATTGGGATAAAACCTATCAAAAAGAGCAGGAGGAAGCCTTTAGAAGACAGATCAATTGGGCGAAAGAACTTCATTTACCCATTGTGATCCATGCGCGCGATGCATTCGATGAAATCTTTAATGTGGTGGATGAGCTCCACGATGATTCTCTGTCGGGGGTTTTTCATTGTTTTACAGGAACAGTTAAACAAGCACAAAAGATCCAGGAATACGGAACGTTCAAAATAGGTTTGGGTGGTGTTCTTACTTTTAAAAAATCCGGATTAGATGAGGTGGTGAAAGCGATTCCCTTGGAACTAATTGTACTGGAAACGGATTCTCCATATCTCGCACCTACACCATATAGAGGGAAGCGAAATGAAAGCAGTTATCTTACCCTTGTTGCGGATAAATTAGCTGAAGTAAAACAGATGCCAGCAGAAGAGATTGCTGCTATTACGACCAAAAATGCGCGGGAAATCTTTAATTTGTGATCAAATGAAGAACAAACCGAAAGTGTTACTCATCTATACCGGTGGCACCATTGGAATGATCAACCATCCGAAGACGGGCGAATTGAAAAATATTGACTTCCAACTTATTTACAAGCATGTACCAGAGATCCATCGACTCAATGTTGAGTTGGATACGTTCAGCTTCGAGCAGCCCATCGATAGTTCTGAGATGGATCCCTTACGCTGGCAGCAGATGGCTCAAGCGATATGGGATAATTATGCTGATTTTGACGGTTTCGTGATCCTACATGGATCGGATACTATGGCCTTTTCAGCATCTGCATTGAGCTTTATGTTGAAGGGGCTTAGAAAACCGGTGATATTTACAGGGTCTCAATTACCCATAGGTACGATACGGACAGACGGTAAGGAAAATTTGATCACGGCCATTGAGATTGCAGCATCTAAGGATAAGAATGGAGAACCAATGGTACAGGAAGTGGCTGTTTATTTTGAGTATTCGTTGTATCGTGGGAATCGAAGTTCGAAGATAAGTGCAAATCAGTTCGAAGCTTTTTCATCACCAAACTACCCAGATCTTGCGAAAGCAGGAGTAACAATTAATTACAACTACGATAGGTTATTCCGAACAGAACATAAAGAGCTTATTTATCATCCAAATATAAGTTCAAGGGTGGCATTATTGAAAATCCATCCTGGTTTTACGGTAGCTGCCTATCAAAGTTTGTTTGACCGCAACCTTACAGATGCAGTAATCCTCGAAACTTTCGGTTCAGGAAATGCGCCGAGCAACAATGCATTTAGAAAGTTCATTGAAAAATATATAAATCAAGGAGGTGTGGTGGTCAATATTACTCAATGTAGTTCCGGATCTGTACAGCAAGGGAAATATGCTACCAGTTCCTTCTTTGAAAAAGTAGGTGTAATCAGCGGAAATGATCTAACAACGGAAGCCGCTTTAACCAAGATCATGTTTCTTCTAGGGCAGAACCTACCTGTCGAACAACTAAAAAAATCCCTTTCAGTCTCACTTTGCGGGGAAATGACCGTCTACGAATAATTTTTACTACTTTCGCACTCCTAACACAGAGAGGTGTCCGAGTGGTTGAAGGAGCTACCCTGGAAAGGTAGTATACGGGTAACCGTATCGAGGGTTCGAATCCCTTCCTCTCTGCAAAATACATCCCAAGCTTAAAACACTTGGGATTTTTTTGTGGATAGAATGAAAGCTTGCTTTCGAATTCCGACATCAAAAAAATTCCAACAGAACGAGGCACGAGATCTGGGACGTGTTTTATTATTACCCCATGAGGGATCATGCAATAACCCCACACACGGAATGAAGGCTTGCTTTCATATTCGGCCGCAAGATACCTCTCGCGTAATATTAAAACTTTTAGAGGGAATAGGGATTCAGGAAAATAAGCCTTTGAATCCTTACTTTTGTGGCATGCTGAATTTTGAAATTATCAACCCTACGCGTATTGTTTTTGGTAAAAATCAACTCGATCGTTTGCCGGCCTTGCTTAATGAGCTTTCACCCAACAAAAAAGTGCTTCTTGCCTATGGCGGAAGCAGCGCAGAACGCATTGGTTTGCTCGCTCGAATTCGCGAGCAGTTAACCCAATTTAAGCTCATTGAATTCAGGGGAATTGAGGCGAATCCTGAGTTCTCCACTTTGATGAAAGGAGTAGAATTGTCCCGGGAGAAAAAAGTGGATGCCATCCTTGCTGTGGGTGGAGGATCAGTGATCGATGGAGTGAAATTCATGTCTGGAGCCTACTTTTATAAAACTGATCCTTGGGATGTGTTGCTCCGTAAGGAGGGTTGCGTTTTTGAAAATGCCCTACCTTTTGGAACGATTCTCACACTTCCGGCAACAGGTTCTGAAGCCAATTCTGGTGCTGTGATTAGTCGCTCTGAACTTCAGGAAAAACGCACCATGGGTGGGCCACTTTTCTTCCCAAAATTCTCCTTTCTAGATCCAACGGTGGTTGCTTCCTTACCCGAACATCAGATTGCCAATGGTATCGTGGATGCTTTTGTGCACACATTAGAACAGTATGTAACCTATCCAACAGATAACTTCCTTCAGGAAAGACAAGCTGAGGCAATTTTGTCAACGCTCATTGAAGTCGGCCCGAAAGTATTGAAAAACCCATCCGATTATGTAGCTGCATCAAACCTCATGTGGTGTGCCACCCATGCGTTGAATGGAAATTTAAGGTGTGGCGTCCCAACTGATTGGGCCACGCACATGATCGGACATGAATTAACAGCTTATTTTGGGATTGATCACGCACGTACCTTGGCGATCATAGTTCCTCGATTGTATGAGGATCAATTCGAAAATAAACGACAGAAACTCGCTCAATACGGACAACGAGTTTGGAATCTGACAGGATCAGAAGAGGAATGTGCTCGAGAATCCATCCGTCGAACGGAAGCATTTTTCCATTCTCTTGAAATCAAAACTCATGTTTCTGAATATGTGACCAATATTCATGATCTGCCGGAAAAGATCCGAGATCGTTTTGAAGAAAGAGGCTGGTTAGCCATGGGTGAACGACAAGCGATAACTCCTGAAAGCGTTGAGTCAATAGTACGCGCTGCGCTGTAATGGCACTAGGTCTATTTTTCAAGTTAAGAGAGCAACCTACCGAAGAGATCATTTGCCTTCTGGAAAACAGCACGCTTGGTACTAACGGCGCTCAATACCGCCATTTGGACACGCGTCAAAGAATACAGGAGTCAGATAATCCCCTATTTTTATCACTGGAACGCAATGAAAAAGTATTGGGCAATGTTACCTTCTGTAGAAGAGGCCGCTCATGGCACATTCGTTATTTTGCTTTTGCAGGTGCGTTTCAGTCCCGATCTAAGCGAAAACGGGAGGAAAAAGGTTCCTCTGTATTGAAACGACAACTTAATTCCTTTTTCGATGAGGTAATAGAGAAGCAACTACATGGCGAGGTCAATGCCATGTATGCATACATTGAGCCCCGAAATGAACGCAGTAAATGGATGAGTGAGAATTTTGGTTTTCAGAAGATCGCAACACTTTCTACCCAAACATTCAGCAGAGTCAAACCTACCTTTTCTCCCAGATTAGAGCTTTTGAAGGATTGGACAGAAGTGCTTCCCCTTATCATAAAAACATACGGTTCGCACCGCTATTTTTTTGATCATTTTCTTTTACAGCCTCCTTATTATGTATTGAGGAACGAACTGGGGGAGATTATTGCTGCAGCGCGCTTTACTAAAGTTCATTGGGAAATTATTCGCCTCCCAGGAAAAATGGGTCATATTTTGACCCGTTTTATTTCGTATATTCCTCTCCTAAATCAAGTGATCCGACCTGAACGCCATCGTTTTTTAGTTCCTGATGGTCTCGTATTAAAAAATCATGACCCGAAAGTTCTGGAGGAATTATTCAATGCCGTGCTGCATTACGAAAGGCGCAATGTAATCTTATGGTGGATGGATACCAAAGATCCATTGTTTATATCTGTTAAGAAGAAAATCAAATGGGGACTACTGCATCGCTTTGTCGGAGTTACCCCTGTCGATGTAATGGAACGTAGATCCAAAAACTCGAAACCTTCGACTGAACCTTTGTTCGTTGCAGCTTTTGATATGGTGTAGGTTCAGTTATGGAAATTCACAAGAATTTCCATAAAGAATTTCTGAAGCACTTTTTTGTTTATCGCTGCTTACATCTATTCCACATAGCTTAGCTTCAACATGTTTGACCCTCCTCTGTCTTCTAACGGTATGGATGCAATGTTTATGACTAAATCCCCGGGAATTAGTAACCCTTCTTTTTTTAAAAGATACTTTATATCTGCAATGGTATGATCAGTACTGATATGCTTGTCATAATAAAAGGCCTTGACTCCCCATAAAAGGTTCAATTGAGTGAGGATCGTCTTGTTACTGGTAAAAACATAGATTGGCGCTTTGGGTCGTTGGGATGCAATCTTGTATGCTGTGTAACCAGAGAATGACATAGTAAGAATGGCATCTGCTTCTACGCGTTGGGACAAGCGACACGCATTAAAGCAGATA
This sequence comes from Crocinitomicaceae bacterium, assembly GCA_044340465.1. Lineage (GTDB taxonomy): Bacteria > Bacteroidota > Bacteroidia > Flavobacteriales_D > Crocinitomicaceae > M0103. The sequence continues at coordinate 11,431 of JBIITO010000026.1, forward strand.
CTATCCGTAATGAATCGGGAACGATCACGGTCAGGAATTTCCTCTTTATTGTAAATACCCTCGAATTTTTCCATTTCCCTAACGATATTCGACATCGTTTTGATAACTTCTATGGGATGTTTTCCAATTGAAGTCTCCCCTGACAACATCACTGCATCGGCTCCATCCAAAACAGCATTGGCCACATCATTTACCTCTGCCCGTGTTGGAGAGATATTAGTGATCATACTTTCCATCATTTGTGTCGCTACAATAATTGGCTTCGCTTGAACCACACATTTTCGAATCAGCATTTTTTGAATGAGCGGCACATTCTGATAAGGAATTTCAACGCCTAAATCACCTCTAGCGACCATTAATCCGTCGCTCTCTTGAATTATAGCATCAATATCTTCAATCGCCTCCGGCTTCTCAATTTTTGCAATGACTTTTGCCTTTTTCTTTTCAGAACCAATAATATGCTTCAATTCAATGATATCTCTTGCCGAACGAACAAATGAAAGTCCCACCCAATCGACATCTTGCTCCATCGCAAACTGAAGGTCGAGAAGATCCTTTGGGGTGAGAGAAGGCATGCTGATTCGTGTGTTAGGAAAATTCACTCCTTTTTTGGATGAAATGATTCCTCCATGTGCAACTCTTGCCTTGATTTTTGTTTTTCCGTCGGTAGAAAGTACTTCAAGAGCTAACTTTCCATCATCAAGTAAAATGCGCTCTCCGGGCTTTACATCCGAAGGCAGATCGGTGTAATTGATCGAAAATCGCTTAGCAGTTCCCAGGACTTTTTCAGTAACAATCTCTACTTCGCTATCATTGATTAGTTCAACCCCATTGTTCTCCATCTCATGGGTACGGATCTTAGGCCCTTGTAGATCGGCAAGAATAGCCACATTGAGCCCGGTTTCATCATTGAGCTCACGAATCGTTTCTACCACCTTGGCGTGATCATCATAGCTTCCGTGACTAAAGTTGAGACGGCATACATTGACGCCAAATTCAAACATTTTGCGCAGCACATCCTTATCGCTGGAGGCTGGACCTAATGTCGCTACTATCTTTGTTTTTTTCATTGTTATCAATTAAAAACTAACAATTCGGTTGATTCGAATTCCTTCGGTTCAAAAAGGAACCCGCCGAGAACACTTGGAATCGATCTTAATTTGTTCAATAGATCCTCAGGATCGCAGAAATGATTTTCGACAAGAAACAAAAAATAATCGATTGCAGGTTTTTCCGGAATCAAATACTTACCGAAGCTTTTATTCTTGACCAAATAATATTCCAACATATTTTCTTGGTCACGATACTCGTACAAGGAGTGTTCCGATGCCCGTTGACCTTTCTTGTTTACCACGATAAAATCATCTGAGCACTTGGTTAAACTTATAGACAACGCATCATTGATATTCCAGGCCAAACGATAATCGTTGTGGTGAGAACATAGGCCGATCATTTGAAAATCGTATTCCTGTTCAAAGGTGAGTACATGTTTTTTTGTCTTTCCCAAAGTTCATTGAAATAGATTCAAATGTACTGAAATATCATCTAAGGAAATTGACGCATGCCATAAATGCAAAGTCATAATGATTCCTTAACATTGCACTTTTCGTGAATTGATCATTCATGGATAAAATATTTTATTAATTTTGACTCGTAAACTTTCAAATCAATTCAGAAGATGAGTGTTTTTGGTATCGTTTTGTTCCTTTTGATTGCCGGAATGGCATTCTGGATGTTGTTGTTCCTTTTGGGTTTCATCGTTCCATTTTGGATTACCATTGATATCTTTGAAAGATTGCGTCCAAAGCGTATTTTCGAAACGAAAGAAGAAAACTAGGGAAATTCCTTCAAAATATTTGAAGCGTCCAAATTTGGGCGCTTTTTTTATTGATGCTTATAGCATCGGCCACTTGGATTCCTTGTTTTTCGCTTGCATCTATTTCCGGCCCTTGTAATCCCGGAACACTGAACACTTTCTGTTTCAACAGCCTCCGTATACTTTCGTTTTTTCGCAGCTGACCAATTCCAACAAGATGCACATATAGTTTGCTCAAGTTCTTTTTCGAAATAATCCTCCAATTGGGTAAACAAATCGAGACTGGTTAGCTTTTCAATACTATCAACGGAAACAGCATATTGCCTCAACTCATCTTTCGATGACCCATTAGGCATGATAAAACCGATCATTCTGGAATCATTGCCATGTAGGTATAGTACCGCTTTGTAATAGTAATTCGGAACTGTAACTTTGTTCAGACCAATTACACTCATGTTTCCGGAAAGTACCGGTCCGGTTACTACATAGATCGTATCCAGTTCGACGGCCCAGTTGCGCACCTGTTCTTCGAGGCGTTTCCATATCCCGCGATTAAACTCAGGCACTTGCGGACTCATGTTGCTGTAATAAAAAGATTCTGACATTGTCTGTGAGGACCATCCCATATCCGCAGCGGGAGCCAGGTGACCACGATCGTATCCTGACCTCCGGTAATCCGCATCCGATGCACTTCCCGTGCGCACTTCGGGATCAGTCCGGAAATTATCTGATCTCCTGAAACGTTTCACCGTTTCTGAAGCAGTTAGCTGATAAGCAACCCATTTAGCTTGCTCATGGTTCTCATTATATTCCAGACAAAATCCGGCATGTCGTATGAGGTTGCGCCCATCGCACTTCGGTAATTCAAGACCTGAGAGAATTAAATCCAGGTGTTCTGTCGTGTTTTCTTCTGGTTGTTTTTGTTCCCCTTTGAGCGAAGAATCCTCTGGAATTGAAATGTTATTTTCAACGTTAACCTTGTTCTTCTCTGATTTAGTTGCCTTTGAAAAGTCCTTTAGATAAAGTAAAAAAAATACTCCCAGAAGAAGAAACACCATTATGATTATGACCTTGCTGTTTTTCATTCTCCCACTTTATACCCATACTTTTGCTCCTTCAGAACAATTCTTGCAGATATCTATTTCATTTCTGGCGCTAAGCACATTTTTTCGGAAATTTCTGTAGGATTCACTTTTCCAAACGGTTCCGAATTTATCACTCGAAACGCTACCCAAAAGGTGCTTGGCATCTTTGTCAAAACAGCATGGAACGACACCTCCATCCCAGGTGATCACGCTTCCTGACCACATGCGCCAGCAGTGATTTCCTGTTTTGTATTTCAACTGATATGTTCCATCTTTACCCCGTTTGTATCTTGAATAAGATTCATTTTCCGGCATCAATCGATTTCCGAATTTGTAATCATACAATTGTGCTGTTTTGATCCTAACCTCATCAATACCTAACTCTTTGCCAAGATTAAAAACTGCTGGCACCTCGTGCTCATTGGGGTTGACTACCAAAAACTGAAAGATGAGGTGAGGAGTGGACGATCTCAATTCCGATTTCGCTTTAATAAGGAGTTTCGTCGCCTCTATAACTTTGGAAAGCTGTCCGTTAACACGGTAATTTTCATACGTTGCTTGTGTCAATCCATCTATAGAAATGATCAAACGATCCAAACCGGACTGAACGATCTCTTTTGCCTTGTCTTCATCAATGAAATGGGCATTGGTGGAGGTGGCTGTATAAATACCATATTTTTTTGCGCTTTTTATCAGATCAAGAAATTGAGGATGCAAAAACGGTTCGCCTTGGAAATAATAGTTGATGTAAAAAACATGTGGATGAACCTGTGTAAGTATCTTTTCATGTAATTCCATATCTATTTTTCCGGTCGGTCGGGTAAATTGTTTCAGTCCACTCGGACATTCCGGACATGCAAGATTGCACGCCGTTGTTGGTTCGATGGATAAGCTGAACGGTTTGCCTAATAGAAAAGGTTTCGTAAGCAAACGAGAAAGTGAGTAACTCATGCGCAAAAGAAAAAGATTCCAAAGTCGACCGGGCCTCAAAACCTTCACTATCTGACGCTGATCCTTCCAAATACCCATAGGTCAAAAATACGGCATATTTCACAGGTTTTTAAACCTACCTTTGACATGTATCACAAAATGTGCTCCACCAAATGAATAAATTACTTTTTGCCTTCTTTGTTGTTGGTGCCGTTCCATTTTTATTTGCTCAGAGAGCTTTTTTTATACATGATGAAAATGACGCGCCAATCCCTTTTGTGAAGGTTAAACCTAACATTGGAGAACCAAAATTGGCTGACATTGACGGAATATTTTCGGTCTCTGAAAGCGCGGTAAGTGTTGAGTTACGATCTGCCGGATTCATGGACACCTTAATTGATCTGACTAAAGTCACCGAACAAACCATACGCATGACTTCTTTAGTGAAGGAAATCTTGGAGGTGAAGGTCGTAGCAGGTGAGAACCCAGCGCATCCCATCATTGATAAAGCCATTGAAAATCGAAAGAAGAACAGTCCGATGGAAAACGATCCCTTTCGCTACAACAGTTACAGTAAATTCAATCTGGATGCAGACCGGGAAAAACTGGCAGCACTTCCAGACACTTCCAAAGATTCAACGGTAATCAAGATAAAGGCATTCTTCGACAAGCAACATTTGTTCATGATGGAGAGCGCCTCTACTAGAACCTTTATTCCGCCAATCAGAGACAAAGTGGAGATCACAGCTTACAAGGTTTCAGGATTCACAGATCCAACTTTTTCCACGTTTGCAAACGAGATTCAGTCTTTCAGTTTTTATGAAAACCAATTTCAGATGCTGGGTAAATCCTACATTAATCCTATAGCACTGGGCGGAACAAAACGATACCTGTTCATTCTGGAAGATACTACGATCGTAAATCAGGACACCACCTTTACCATTTTCTACCGACCACGCAAGGGAAGGAATTTTGAGGGGATGACGGGTAGACTGTACATCAATACCAATGGTTTTGCGATTGAAAAAGTAACAGCATCACCCTATGAGGATACTACCGGTATCAAGCTTCAGATCATTCAGGAATACCAATTCACCAATGGCAAAAAGTGGTTTCCTTCGAAGTTGAGTACCGTGATCAAATTTCCCTTAACAGTATCAGTAGAAGGAATGGAGGTTGTTGGAAAGGGAAGTACCTATATCAAGGACGTTGATTTTGATCCTCAAGGGCTTAAAAAACGTGATTTTAATAATATTAGTGTCACCACCAATGAAGATGCCGGAGAACGATCTGAATCCGACTGGGATACCCTCCGAGAATTCTCGATCACGGAAAGGGAACAAAATACGTATCGTATGATAGACAGCATTTCTAAGGAAAATCACCTGGAACGAAAACTTATGGCCTTGACCGCTCTAACGGAAGGCAAACTTCCCATGGGTTATGTGAATCTGGATTTGACGCGGCTGATCGACTACGATCAATATGAAGGAACACGTTTTGGTGCAGGACTGGAAACCTCAAGAAAACTCATGAAATCTGCTTCATTTGGAGGCTATTTCGCATGGTCAACGCGTGATAAAGAATGGAAATATGGCGGCAATGCACGTTTGTGGATCGCCAAAGAATATGGGATGAAGCTCGAGCTGCGATACCAGCAAGACGTGATGGAACGGGGAGGGTATTACTTCCAGAAAGATGGGTTTTCGCTTAATTCAACCTCTCTTTATCGGCATCTTTTCATTCGAAATATGGATCGGCAGCGATTGGCTGAGGCCGCATTTTCATTCAATGTACGTTCCAATATGAAGTTTGCGCTGATTGGAAACTTTCAACGGATCAGTTTAACGGAAGGCTACCGTTATTGGTATGACGCTAAGAATACCGGAATGTATATTCAGAATTTCGACCTTGCCGAAACTTCAGTGGAGATTTCCTGGAACATTAGGGAAAAAGTTATGCAGCTGGGAACCCAACGAATTTCCAAAGGAACGAAATGGCCCAGATTGGTGATCAAAGCCACGAAAGGCTGGAAAGGTGTATTTACCTCACAATTTAAATACCTGCGTTACAATGTGGATATCCAGCAAGATATTCAAATACGCGGTCTGGGTAAATTTTCCTGGATGCTCTATGGAGGTCTGATAGATGGAGATGTCCCGCTTTTAATGATGCAAACACCTGCTGCAACGGGTTTAAAATGGAATCTGGCTGTAGTGAATTCTTTCGAAACCATGGCTCCTTCCGCGTTCTATCATGACAAACAAGCGGCCTTCTTTTTGAGAATGAACTTCAATGCCATCAAGACGAAAGCCACATGGAATGAACCTCAACTTGGATTGCATCATGCAGTAGGAATCGGGTCTATGGAGAATACAACCTCACATCCATTTGAAGTGCATTCGATGGACAAAGGATACAGTGAAGCAGGGATCTATCTGAATGGTTTATTTAAAAACAAATTCACGGCATTCGGTATTGGTAGTTTTTACCGCTACGGATATTACGCAGACGCAGACTGGAGGAGGAACATTGTACCCAAGATCTGCCTGTCTGTGAATTTGTGATTTTAAGAAAGGAATTTACCGAATGAAATGACCAAATTTCACCTTGTTCTGTTTAGATATATCCCCCGCTTCATCGTATATTTGTGCCCGTAAATCAAACGCAGAGAAATGAGCACATTTTCCAACCGACACATCGGACCCAATTCAGCTGAAAAATCAGTAATGCTTGCTAAAATAGGGGTCAGTTCAGTAGCTGAACTGATTGATAAAACCATTCCTGCTCCTATTCGTTTGGGACGTGAACTGAACATTGAGGATGGCCTCACTGAACAAGAATATCTCCAGCATATTGAAGCGTTGGGAAAAAAGAATAAGGTGTTCAAATCCTTCATTGGAATGGGTTACAACGAAACGATCGTTCCCTCGGTTATATTGAGAAACGTCCTCGAAAATCCCGGTTGGTATACCGCGTATACACCTTATCAGGCTGAAATCTCTCAAGGTCGTTTGGAAGCTTTGTTGAACTTTCAAACGATGATCATGGAGCTGACCGGAATGGAGATTGCGAATGCATCTTTATTGGATGAGGCTACTGCGGCGGCTGAAGCGATGATTATGTTCTGGAATTCGCGCTCTAGAAGTGACGTAAAGGAAGGCAAGAATAGGTTCTTTATTTCGGAGGATTGCTTTCCGCAAACAATCGACGTTGTTACGGGGCGGGCTAAAAATCTGGGGATCGAATTGGTTGTTGAAAATGCGGATTCATTCCTATTCGATGCAACTTTCTTCGGTGCGTTGACTCAATATCCAAATGCGAAAGGTGCCATTACAAACATTGCTGCTTTCATTGAAAAAGCCAAGAATGCGGGCGTTCAAGTAGCGATTGCGGCTGATATTCTTTCCCTCGTATTATTGAAGTCTCCGGGTTCACTGGGCGCAGATTGTGTATTGGGTTCATCTCAACGCTTCGGAGTACCGATGGGATATGGAGGTCCACATGCAGCTTTCTTTGCAGTTCGTGACGACTACAAGCGTAACATTCCTGGTCGTATCATTGGTGTTTCCAAAGATGCAGACGACAATATGGCTTTGCGTATGGCTTTGCAAACCCGCGAGCAACACATCAAACGTGATAAGGCTACTTCCAATATCTGTACTGCACAAGCGCTACTTGCTGTTATGGCAAGTATGTATGCTGTATACCATGGTCCGGATGGAATGAATGCCATCGCTTCACATTGTCATTCGTTGGCTTCAAAAACGGCAAATGGATTAAATGCTTTGGGAATCGAGATCGGTTCAGCGGATTATTTTGATACCATATGGGTGAAAGGAGTTGATTCCGCTGCAGTTAAAGCGAAAGCTGAAGCGCATAGAATGAATTTCAATATCCTTAATTCACAGGAACTAACGATTTCTTTTGGAGAACCGCACACCAATGCTGATGTCACAACGATTCTTTCGATCTTTGCTCAAATCTTAGGAAAGGTGGCACCGTCTGTTTCTACAGAGACCACTGCAAATATTAATGCAGCCTTGCTTCGTTCAGACAACGTATTTACGCATCCCACATTCAACTCGTTTCATTCTGAATCAAAAATGATGCGTTACTTGAAGCGTTTGGAGAATAAAGATCTTTCGCTTGTACACAGTATGATTCCATTGGGTTCATGTACCATGAAGCTCAATGCAGCTTCTGAATTGATTCCAATCACCAATCCTCAATTTGCGAACATGCACCCTTTTGCTCCGGTTGAGCAAGCCGCGGGTTACCATGAAATGTTCCGTAAATTAGAAAAAGATCTTTGTGAATGTACCGGATTTGCAGCAATGTCATTGCAACCAAACTCAGGTGCTCAGGGAGAATACGCAGGATTGATGGTCATCAAAGCATATCATGAAGCAAATGGAGATTTCCAGCGCACCAAAATGATCATTCCTTCTTCAGCACATGGAACCAATCCTGCCTCTGCCGTCATGGCGGGTATGGAGGTAGTCGTTACCGGTTGCGATGACAACGGCAACATTGATATTGAAGAGTTACGCAAAGTTGCAAATGAACTGGGGAACACCTTGTCAGGCCTAATGGTAACTTATCCTTCTACTCACGGAGTGTATGAAGAGGGCATCAAAGAGATCACCTCGATCATTCACGAAAATGGAGGTCAGGTGTATATGGATGGTGCCAACATGAATGCTCAGGTTGGTTTGACTAATCCGGGTAATATCGGTGCAGACGTTTGTCACCTCAACTTACACAAAACATTTGCTATTCCTCATGGTGGTGGTGGTCCTGGTATGGGTCCAATTGGAGTGGCAGCGCATCTTGCACCTTTCATTCCAGGTAGTCCGGTATTAAAAGCCGGTGGTGATAAAGCGATCCATGCTATTTCCGCTGCTCCGTACGGAAGTGCATTGATCCTTTTGATCTCTTATGGTTACATTAAAATGCTTGGATCTAAAGGATTGCGTGAATCTACAGAAGCAGCCATTCTCAATGCCAATTACATTGCTACTGAATTGAAAGGAGTTTATGATATCCTTTACACGGGTAAAAATGGAACGGTTGCCCATGAGTTGATACTTGATTGTCGTGAGATAAAAAAGACGGCGGATATCGAAGTTGCTGATATCGCAAAAAGATTGATCGATTATGGGTTTCATGCGCCGACAGTTTCTTTCCCTGTGGCTGGAACCTTGATGATCGAGCCTACTGAATCTGAGGACAAAGAAGAACTCGATCGTTTCATCATTGCCATGAAAACTATTCGTAGGGAGATTGCGGAGATCGAAAATGGTCATGCAGACAAGGAAAATAACCTCTTAAAAAATGCTCCACATACTGCTGATTGCATTATAAACAAGAACTGGAATTATCCTTATTCTCCGCAAGAGGCTGCTTATCCTGCCGCTTATTTGAAAGAATTCAAATATTGGGTACCTGTACGACGTGTGGATAATGCATTTGGCGACCGTAATCTTGTATGTGCTTGTCCAAGTGTAGAGAGTTATAAGAATGTCGTTGTCTAAACATAAAACAACTAAAAATTAAGTCCCCGACAAATAAATGAAGTGGATTTATTTTTAATAGATTCATTTCATGTTAATTGTCGCAAAGCACATTTCCATGAAAACTCTTTTTTTATTTTCCCTCCTGTTCGCATCTTCACCATTTTTGCGAGCTCAAGCTCAGAATAAGGGGGCATTTTCCTTCAATCTTGTCTATGATGCCGGTGTGCACGGCACGCTTTACACTCGAGAATATAAAGGTAATTCCGTTAATGATCCGGATACAAGCGCTGCAGGAACTCAAATGATTCGGATTAATGCACAGTATAATATTTTAAAGTGGCTTTCAGCTGGACTTGATCTTCGCTCAGGCAGTTATATTGAAGATCCGAAAAACGCAACGGCTAATGGAAATAAGATCAGTATGTTTGGATTGAACCTGCGATTATATCCAGTTAACAGAGAAAAGTTCGTTTTGTATTTCGGAACTACCCTTGGTAGCAGTAAACTGGAAATAAACAGAATCTACACGTTTATTATTTCGGTGCCAGAGCAATACAATTTAAAGTCACCTCATTTCAGCCTTGAAACAGGCTTTAACTGGTATTTCCTCAAGAATTTCGGACTCAATTTTGGAATAGGATACAGCGCTCAGAATTATTTATTGACCGAATATTACCTAAACAAGGAAAGGCAAAATCTTTCCGACTGGAATAATACATTAAAGACCGCCGGTTTACACGTTGATTTTGGACTTGCATTTCATGTTGGGGGGCGTTAAATTTACTATATTTTATTTCGACCACTGAGTAAACCGTTTATATCCATTAGGTAGGCAATTTCCTTTTTCAAGGCAGCAATATCTGATGCCTGATCCATGATTTTTTGCTCCATCAGTAAAATGGAACTTACAATTTCATTTACAGAAACTGGTTCTTTTGCCTCTGCAGTTTTAACAATAGGCTCGTTTACTATTCTTTTGAATTCTTCAATATAAAGCTCAAAAAAATTATAATCTAAAACGGCAGAAATTTTAATCAATAAACCCGTGTCAATGGTTTTTCGATCGAATATATCATAAACATTTTGACTGGTTTTATTAATCCTTCGGGCAAACTCACTTTTCGACATACCTGTTTCAAGCAGTCGAACTTTGATTTGTTTTCCGATGTGAATTTTCATCGGGCAAGTTCAGATTAATTTGGTTCAATTACGGTTGATTTTTTTCAATAATAATAGATGATAATGTAAATATATTTTACAAATAGTTTTCATTACAAAGTGGAAGTTAGTTCCTTCTTTGTTTAATTGAAATTTCTGTTAGTCACCCTTGAGTAGGGAGTTAATTGGCATTATATCAGTGCTTTATAATGGATATAAAGGAACTGAGAAATATGATTTAAAAGGAACATTAACTCAGTTAGTATCCATTTAAATAATCCAGTTCAGAAAGCAACCATATTTTTGAAAAGCCTAATGATGGATCAAAGCATATTTACTCAAATACTGGCAATGTTTATTTTACTCTTCGGATTGGAATAATTATGGCTTGACCCAAATATGTCTTTTGCTGCTAACATAATGGTTATCTTGATCAGAATAGAAAAGAGTGTAGTAGCATCAGTAAGGTGAGAACAGCCTGAAAGGTGATGATTAAAGATGCTGACCAACAAAAGTTCGTATTTCAACCCTAAGGCCATTAAACGCAGATTCAAAATCGTCAATCAGTTCTTTTTCTCTGTTTTTATAGATTACATTTTTATGATCCATCCTCAAGGGATTCTTATATTCTTCTTTTTGTAGAATAAATTCTTTAGGACTAATCTCATTTCGAATCATACAAATCTGATCATTTTGTATGTTTATCTTGTTCTCATACCTTTTCGCTGTTGATATAATCTCTTTGGAGTAATGATTAGAAATTAAGTCGTTTAACCAGCCCTTGATCACGGATATTTTCCCCTTATAGAACTCTAATTTTTGCAATGCTTCCATACTTTCTTGGTTACGTATGTAATCGCTACTTGTAGAAATGAGTCTATTTTTCATCTTTCTCAAAGAGTCTAAATGTATTAATAAGTGTTTAGCGCTTGAAATATCCGCTTCACTCATTGATAATGGTTACTTTAGTCAAAGTTCTATCATAATTCATTGGTAAAATATGATTTAAGTCAGGAATTTGAATGACTTTGACAGAAAAATGAAATCTTAAATGAGGAAGCTGGTTCTCTTTTTATTTTTTCTACTGTTATTGATGTGTGGCTACGGACAACTTCCGATCAAGATAGACACAATTTGTGAACCATTAAAATTCGAAAATGTATGTGTGCAAAAGATCTCGGACGATAGCTTACAAACAACTTTCGTTATTTGGATTAAAAAAGGTGTTCCTGAACATTATCACCTGACTCATACTGAAAATATCTATGTTTTAGAGGGTAGGGCCCAAATGACGATTAACGGTGTACGGCAGCAAGTCAAAAAAGGAGATTACCTAACTATTCCTATGGGAACGAAACATGCCGTCACCCAAGTAATTTCGAGGAAACCACTAAAAGTACTTTCCATCCAGTCTCCTCGTTTTGACGGCAGTGATCGGATTATTATCAAAAACCTTGATTGAGTTTTGACTAGAGTCTTAAAACAAAAAA
>JBIITO010000108.1:0-7371 GCA_044340465.1 Crocinitomicaceae bacterium
ACTCCGGAAAAGGGTGGTCAACATGACCGGAATTTACAAAATAGATTGTCTACTTTGTCGGCTTTTGTTTTGTAAAGTCAAGGTGTGAAACCCAGGTCAGCTGTAAATAATATTGATGAAACCAATTGTATCCACCTGTTTTCCAAGTGATGTAAAGCGGTCCAGTTTCTATTTTGTTTTTGTCGTTGAGTTTTACGCCAATTGCATCATACGCCCAATTCTCTCCATAAAAAGCACCTGCATTTTTGGAAGTATTAAAAAATGCTTCTTCGTATGCTGTGATGTATAAATTACTTTTCTTGCTTTTTATTGGAAAGTCAAGCCCAATAAGGTAACGTAAACGATGTGTGTAAGGTGTACCTCCCGTTGTCAGGTTGTGAGCAAAACGGTTATCAAAACTTAAACGGTGTTTTAGATTTATTGTTTTCACATGGTGTTTGAACATGGCTTGAACATGTACACGATTTTCATTAAGATAATTGTCAGCTGTTATATTTTCTCGTTGGTAAACAAACTACCCGTGAAAGACAAATGCTTATTTACATTATAAGTCAGAGCCTGCTCAGAATAGAACAAGAGAAAATTTGCGTCTTTTGAAATGTCAGGCTTCTTGATGTTTACCAAAGGGAAAGCACAGAAATAATACAAGCTATAATCCAAATGTTTCGTAATTGTTCCAGAATGATCAATAGTCGTAAAAAGTCCGCCAACAAAGGTTGATTGTGCTAATATGCTTTGAAGAGCAAGTGTTGACATTAAACATATGAAAATCGATATGTTCACATTAAAATTCTATTTCAATGCTGATTTAAAAACCCAAAACATTTCGCTGGCAATTTCCAAACTGCGTTCGGCATATTTTTGCGTTTGCAATTCTGTTCCATCAAATGCTTTTGGGTCATCATATTTTATCGGAAACCTTGCTTCTGCGCCAATCACCAGAGGGCAGCCTTCATCCGCATTATTGCAAGTCATTATAGCGCCAAATTTCATTTTTGGATTGAAATTGTTACTATATTCCTTTGAAAAACAAATTATTGGCGCTTCGTCCTGAGCAAATTTTACAGCATAAATTGGGTTTTCTGTATCGGATAATTTTTGAATATTGAATCCCTGATACACAAGAGTTTCAACTACTTTTGGAAAAACAGCAGTAGACTCTGTACCGCCAGAATAGCAATTTACATCTTTAAGTCCAAAGTGATATGCCATTGTTTGAGCCCAAATTTGGGATAAATGACTTCTTCTGCTATTATGAGTACAAATAAAATTTAGCCGAATAGATTCTACTCTGCTTTTTTTAGATATAATATATTCAACAAGTGGATGAAGAACTTTTTTTCTTTCACAAGAAATTGTTTGTTGAAGTTTGTTTATTGTTTCTAAAATTAACGGATTCATATTTTCAGTTTAACTGTCCTTTTGATTTAAAAATTTCCAAGTTGGAATTGCCAAACCCGCACCTAAAATTGTTGCTATGATGTATACCCACAAATGTTCGGTGTGCCCACTTACAATGGCAGGTGCTAATGACCTAGCAGGGTTCATACTCGCTCCGCAAATTGGCCCTGCAAACATGGCTTCCAATAAAACGGTTGAACCAATGGCGAGCCCCGCAAACATTCCTTGCTCCTTGCTTCCTGTTGCTACGTTTATAATTACAAGCATTAGAAAAAATGTGAGTATAAACTCTAAAATGAATGATTGCAAAGCAGTCCCTGTTGGAATTGTAGCACCCAAAAATTCATTTGTCGGGAACAAATATTTAAGAACTAAACTTGCTATAAAAGCACCAACCAATTGACTAATAATATATGGTGCAACTTGCTTCTTTTCAAACTTTTTTGCTAACGTAAAAGCAATTGTTACAGCTGGATTTAAATGTGCCCCCGAAATATTTCCCAATGCATAAATCATTGCCATTACGATTAGTCCGAACGTAATGGCAACACCAACATGACTAATTGCTCCGTTAGTATGTTGGTTGATAATGATTGCACCAGTTCCGCAAAACACCATTGCAAAAGTTCCTAATATTTCAGCTACACACTTTTTCATACAACCGAATTAGCAACAACCACCGCCTGGTTTACACGAGTTTTGTATTGTAACTTGCGCTGAATTTACTTTCAGTTTTTCATGTTGAATTCCGCACGAATCAGAAGCCAAACAAGCTGTTTGTTTTGAAATAAGGACAAAGTTTTTTCCATTAAAAACTAAATCATACTTGCCTATTGTTTCGGCTTGATATTCAACTTCAATTTCTAAATCTTCCATTCCTAATTTTTCTTCGGAAAGTTTAATGATGTTTAGCAACTTTCTTGGCTTTAAACGGTGTTCAAAATCGTTTGCATCCCACAATTGAAAGTTTGCAACCTTCTCATTTCGGATTGTTCCACCGCAGTCAATAAAGTTTTTAGTTACGACGCCAACTTCTGTAACGTGGAAATGTTCGGGAACTTTAGTTCCGTTTTGAAGTTCAAAATTTACTGCATTGGCAGTGCTTAACTGTTTTTTTATTTCTGATAGTTTCATTTTTCCTTTTTTATTTGCTTAACAACAATCTTTTTTCTTCTTTTCTAGTTTGGTTGTAATGTTTGCAAAATAGCTTTGCAGTTTGTCAAAGGCCTTTTCGTCTATGCAGTAGCAAATTGTATTTCCTTCTATATCACCTTTGATAAATCCAGCGTTTTTGAGTTCCTTCAAATGTTGTGATACTGTCGGCTGTGCCAAAGGCAATTCATTTACAATGTCGCCACAAATACAAGCGTCCACTTTAAGTAAGTAGTCCATAATCGCTACCCGCGCGGGATGTCCCAATGCTTTAGCAAGTGTTGCAATAGCGTTTTGTTTGTCTGTAAAATGATCTGTCTTGGTAGCACCCATATCTATATATGTATATTGCAATATTACGATAATAATTTTGAATTGAGCAAATAATTTATAAAAATATCGTTCATCATACGATCACATAATGAATCTACGAGATCGGAAACAAAACGTGAGAAGTGAAAAGTTATTAGCCTTAGCGGAGATATACGTTGTTAATCCCTATTCATGGAGTTGTAACTCGACCGGGCACGATACACTTTTTAACCTATTAACTTACAATGGCTTCTCCTTCTGATCGGTCCGCCTTTTTCGCTTCATGCTCTTACTCCCAAGCTCAAGATTTCGCAGTCGCGAACCACTTCTCAGCTCAAAAGTTCCTTAACGATACTACTGATTAAAATCACAATATCCTTAGAATACTTACCTTTGCCCGAAAATTAAAAGAAGTAATAAATATGAGTACTGCGCTTGGAAACCATATTCTTGTCGAATTTATGAACTGTGATCCGCACATTATGAATGATGTGGCACAAATTGAGCGCGACATGGTTGATGCTGCTCAAAAGGCGGGGGCTACAGTGATCAACTCTACTTTCCATCATTTTTCGCCATGGGGAGTTTCGGGTGTAGTCGTAATACAGGAAAGTCATCTGGCGATACATACATGGCCGGAATATGGCTATGCAGCAGTGGATCTTTTTACTTGCGGTGAAATGGATGCGTGGATCTCGTTTGACCACTTGAAGGAATGTTTTAAATCGCAAAGTTATTCAGCAATCGAGATGAAACGAGGTTCGGTGAATTTGCTTACTCGTAATGATTTCGATATGACCACTATGCGTCAAAAAGCAAGTGAATGGCGCAATCCGGAATTCTTCACCCGTAACGTATGGTTCACAGATAAAGATGAACATCAGGCCTTGTCCTTACGATTTACGGGAGAGGTCTTCTATGATGTTCAATCGCCTTTCCAGCGCGTACGTATACTTGAGTCGTATAAATATGGTAAGATGCTGGCGCTGGACGATATGGTCATGACGACCATAAAAGATGAATTCCATTATCATGAGATGATCTCGCACCCTGCTATATTCACACATGGCTCTCCAAAGAACGTTTTGGTAATTGGTGGTGGAGATGGGGGAACTGTACGTGAGATTCTGCGACATGAAGGAATCGAAAAAGTAACTATGGTGGAGATTGACGGTGAAGTGATCAATGCCTGCAAAGAGCATCTTCCGCAGATCGCAGCAGCATTTGATCATCCTAAATTGGATCTTATCGTTGACGATGGAATTGCATTCATCAAATCAGCAGCTCCTGAATCATATGACATTATCATCGTAGATGGTTCAGATCCGGTAGGACCAGCAGAAGGATTATTCTCCGTAGAATTCTATACTAATTGCTACAATGCGCTGAAAAAAGGTGGAATTCTGGTTGCTCAAGGTGAATCGCCTAAATTCAATGAAAAAGCCTTTGCAGAATTAAATCATACGCTTCAGGATATTTTTGGGTCGCAAAATGCACCGGTGTCATTATTCTTTGTTCCAACCTACCCTACCGGTATGTGGAGCTTCCAATACGGACTAAAAGATTCGATCCATCCAAAACACGTTACCAACGAGTCCATTATCGATGCTTTTGTGGAAGCAAAAGGACTACGTTATTACAACAGCGATGTACATAAAGGAAGTTTTGCTACGCCCAACTTTGTAAAATCATTGTTGACCAATAAAGCGGAAGCAGCAATCTAACTGAATCTCATGAGCTTCGATCCAAACGGTGTTGGTATTGCAAATGGTAATATTTTCGGTTTCCCAATTCGGGAAAATGATGCTGACATTGTCATCATACCTGTTCCCTGGGATGCAACCACTTCTTATGGAAAAGGAACATCACGAGGACCGGAGGTAATTCTTGAAGCATCCACTCAGCTGGATTTCTATCATCCAAAGTTGGACCGCGCTTTTGAAACCAAAGTCTTCATGACACCGATTTCAGAAGAATGGCTTCAACTGAATGATCAATTGTGTACAAAAGCTGTCGACTACATTAAATTTTTAGAAGATGGTGGTCAACTGAAAGACAATACTTTTTTCCAGGAGGTTGTACAAGAGATCGGTGACGCACAAAATGCACTTAAAAATCATTTACGAGAGCGAGCGACTTCTTTATTGAATGAAGGCAAAATCGTAGCCGTATTGGGAGGAGAGCACTCTACCCCATTAGGTTTGATCGAAGCATTGAATGATCGTAACAAACCCTTTGGGATCTTACAGATCGATGCACATGCAGACTTGAGAGATGCGTATGAAGATTTTGATCAATCCCATGCCAGTATTATGTTCAATGTACTTAAGCATTGTAAGAATGTTGAAAAACTGGTACAGGTTGGCATACGTGATATTGCCTCATCGGAAGTAGGCCTAATTGAAAATAGCAACGGCCGCGTTCGCACCTTTTTTGACTGGGAACTGAAAGAAGGTCAATTCGATGGTGCTCCTTGGTCAGCACAAGTCAAAGAAATCATATCATGTCTCCCTCAAGAAGTGTATGTTTCTTTCGATATTGACGGACTTGTACCTGAACTTTGTCCACATACAGGCACACCGGTTGCAGGCGGTTTTCGACTCGAAGAAATTACCTATTTGTTGTTTGAACTCGTTCATTCAGGAAGAAAAATCATCGGATTCGACTTAAACGAAGTTGCACCCGGAGAATCAGGAGACTGGGACGCAAATGTTGGAGCGCGCGCGCTGTGGCACCTGGTATGTATGACTGAGAAAAGTCGAAGATCAACGCTTTAAAGATGTTGCCTGCACTCAAAAAGATCAATCAATTGTTCCTTCTTCTTTCAGGAGTTTTAATTCTGTTTTGCGGGTTCGAACTATATGTTTTGGAGAAGATCTATCCCTACACTTTCCTTGGGATCATGGGAATTTTATCCTTTTCTTCCTTTTTGTCACTTTCCTTCTTAATAAACAAATTAGACCCCAAATTTCATTCATATTTATTGGGATTAGCCGTTCTAAATACCATCCTGTTATACACCTTCTCGTTCTTCCCTTCCCTCCTGCGTTACCTTTGGAACATCTCCTTTGGAATTAATTTCTTGTTTGTCATTCTGTTCGTAATTGGATGGGTATATCAGCGAACCAGCAAACTGGAGAAATTTGTTTTTTACATTACGTTGATCACAGGATTTTTCTTCGAGATCACACTTGGCTTCAAACTAACGCAAGGTTGGATCTACAATGTGCTCACTTCTCTATTTCTTTTAGAAACTGTGCTTCTTCTTACTCTGGGAATCTTTCGTTTGAGAAAAGCATCTTAGGGACTTAATAAACATACGTTCCAAATCCTTTCATTCGCGTGAGCCAGTAATCGCTTTGTTCTATTTCCGTAATGATCACACCGCTCGAAGAACTCGCATGGATCATCACCAATGGTTTTCCCCGCTCTGAAATTAGCATACCCACATGTGAAATTCCTGAACCACTATCAAAGAATACCAGATCTCCTTTTTGAGCATTTCGTTGTTTTACCTTTCGGGAATTCTCGTATTGATCCACAGCTCTTCTCGGAAGTTCCTTACCACCTTGACGCATTACGTAACACGTAAAACCACTGCAGTCGAATCCAGTCGGTTCATTTCCTGCCCACACATACGGAACACCCAATTGATTTTTGGCAAATTGAACCAACTCATCACGTTCTTTTCCATAGGCATTCAGAAAAGCATCCTCCTCCATGTCAGAAGTGTCTTTTTCAATTGGATCCGGTTGTAAATCGAGATCAGGAATGTCCTCAAAAAGATCTGCTAACACCTTGTACAAACGGTCAAATTCTGCCTTTTTTCCACGTCGCTTAAGATCTTCCGCCCAAGCAATCATGTCTCGTTTGAGAAAGGAAACTTCTAGAATGTGCGCGTCAAAAACTTTTCGTCCGTCCGACGAACGTTTAATTGCTCTGAATAATTCAGCCGATTCCTCCAACGCAGAGGGATGTCTCAAAGACCAATGTTCATCCTGACTTAAACGAAAACCACTCAAAGATTTATAAAACTCAGGAAGATGGGAGTAATCGTAATCGGGCACATCCAACAAACGATTGGCCCTTCGATAAACCATTTTGTAATGTTCCTGACTATACAACAGTTCCAGTTTATCAAACGCCGGAACCTGACCCACAACATATAGTGAGGAAACAACAAAAAACACTAAAATGATCTGTTTGGTCATAGTCTAAAACAAATATAAGGAACTCCTTCTATCCTGTGTTAACGTTTTTTTTTGAAAGCGTGCGTTACATAGCATAGCTAATGGGCGTTATTTCACTATCTTTAAATTCTCAAATTGTACGCATGATCCGTAACCTTTCCATTTTTACAGCCCTTCTAATTTCAGGAATATTTTTCGCCCAGGTTGACCCACAAAAGATTGCCACGACACAGAAATTTGACGAGGTGCTAACCTATATCAACCGAATGTATGTTGATCCTGTAAACGACAAAGAACTTACGGATGCTGCCATTGT
>JBIITO010000027.1:0-23262 GCA_044340465.1 Crocinitomicaceae bacterium
AGAAAAATCTTATCTTCAACCATTATTTTTGGATCTTGTATAAAGCTATAAAAATTCCTCGCGCGGCCTTTATTTTTTCGAAACTGATCCTTTTCGCGGGCTTTTCATTTTTGCTTTGGAAACAATTGATAAAGGCAGATAGTACATTTCGTTCGGATGCTTTACAACACCCCTTCAGTTTACTTCTGTGTATTTTTCTTATGCCACTGAATTGGTGGTTCGAATGGCGTAAATGGACATTGACAAACAAATTCACTGACAGTATAATTAATGAAAATGTTTGGCAGGGATTTTTAGCTGGTATGGTGACTTCTATGCTCACGCCTGGTTTAGTTGGAAATTTCATAGGAAGGAGTTTCTATACGGAAAAACAGCAGCGGATGGAGATTGTCTTTCTGACCTTACTCGGAAATATAGCTCAGTTTATGATGTCTCTATTGTTCGGTGTTCTGGCTCTTTGGATCCTTAATTGTACGCCATTTAAATTGCCTTTCAATGGTGTGTTTTTTCCAACTATTTTCATTTTTATCGCCGGACTCGCACTTTTTATCTTTGCGGGAAAACCTTTTCAATTTTTGGTTCGATTCTTTCCCTCGCTTCAGTTCGATCAAATGAATTTAGCAAAAGTTAAAGGATGGTTTTTATCCTTTAGTTTGTTTCGACACATGATCTTTACAATTCAATTTGCTTTGATGCTTCATGCCTTCGGTGCTAATTTATCATCGGAGTTGATCACTTGGATCTGGCAAGTATATTTGTTTGTAACATTAGTCCCCTCATTGTTCTTTGGTAAGGTGATTATTCGTGATTCAGTCGCTGTTTTTGTTTTAACTCAAGCGGGTATTGGAATAGGAGGTGTGGAGATTTTTGCAGCCTCGTTTTTGGTTTGGGTTTTAAACTTATTCATTCCTTTGTTGATTGCACTGGTTTTGCTTCGGAGAAGATCATATGTTGATGCAGCTGGGCTTTAGTTATCTGCTTATTTACATCGCAATAGGAATGGTATTGATCATTCCCGGTCTGTTACTTCAGTTTGGAAAGGAGAGGCGATCATGGAAAAATACTTCACCTCATTTGGGTCAACTTACGGTAATCATTCCATTTAGAAATGAGCGTAACAATCTGGAGAAATTACTTCGCTGCTTTGAAGGTTCAGAAAGGTTGCCTTTTAGTGTTCTCTTTGTAAATGACCATTCTCAAGATGACGGTTATTCATTTTTACAAGGTCACCTCAATAATGAACTTTTCAAGTTATTGGATCTGCCTCATGAGTTGAATGGCAAAAAAGAGGCCATCAGGTATGCGTTGAAAGAGGTGCAAAGTGAATTTGTTTTGACCTTGGATGCGGATATTGCATTTTCACAAACGTATTTTGGTTACCTCGAAAAGCTGGATTGGAAAGAGTTGAATATTCTGCCTGTCCACATGATCTCTAATCGATTTTTAGGAAGACTTGCCGAATTGGATCATCTGCTTGTGAATGCGCTTAATAGTTGCGCTTCCGGTTGGAAGAGACCTTTCATTGCCAGTGGCGCTAATTTGCTGCTCAGGACAGATTCGTTTCAGAAATACGATCGATTTGAGTTGCATAAACATATTCCCAGTGGAGACGACACCTATCTGTTGAGAGATTTCAGAAATGCGCAAGCGTCGATAGCTGTATATTCGAATCCAGAGATATCCGTGAAAACGTATCTTCCCAATACCCTTAATGCATTTTTAGCTCAACGTATCCGATGGGCAGCAAAGACAGGTGATGTGAATGATCGATTGGCAATTGGTATTGTGTTAGTGCAAGGTATACTAACCATAATATTTGTAATCCTGTTGGGATGGTCTTTCTTTCAGCAGAACTGGTCTTCCATCCTTTTTATTTGGGCCGCTAAAGCATTATTGGACGTATTGTTTTTCATTCCCTTCTTTGTTCGTTCAAAAAGAATTCTGACATTGATTTGGATTCCTGTATTTGAGTTAATCTATCCGTTTTACGGATTAACGATCGCTATTGCATCATTCTTTGTCAGACCAAAATGGAAGGGCAGAACGATTCGAGTACGCTGATTACTATTTCCGTTCTATCTCTCGTAAATTCTCCATTTTTTTCAGCTCAAGGAATCCTTTGATATCTTCAAAGTGTTCTTTTACTCGTTTGTTAACGAATTCAAATACTTTGGTGACCAATCCATCTAGAAAATCCCTGTCATGTGAAACAAGGATGAGTGTGCCGTCAAATTCCTTCAAAGCTTCCTTGATAATATCCTTTGTTTTCATGTCAAGGTGATTCGTTGGTTCATCCAGTATGAGTAAGTTAACAGGCTGTAATAGGAGTTTGATCATCGCCAGTCGAGTTCGTTCACCTCCTGATAATACTTTCACCTTCTTTGCGCTGGTTTCTCCTCCGAACATGAAAGCACCTAAAATATCTTTGATCTTCGTGCGAATATCGCCCTCAGCAATGAGGTCGATCGTTTCAAAGATTGATAGGTTCTCATCCAATAAAGAAGCTTGGTTCTGAGCGAAATAACCAATTTGTACATTGTGACCGAGATGTAATTCTCCTTGAAAATCGATCTCGCCCATGATGGCTTTTATCATTGTGGATTTACCCTCGCCGTTCTTTCCTACGAAGGCTATTTTTTCTCCGCGCTGAATACTCATGGAAGCATCTTTGAAAACTACATGATCACCATAGGATTTGCTGAGGTCGGTTACAGTTACCGGATAGTTACCTGAACGTGGCGCAGGAGGGAAGCGTAATCGAAGCGCAGAATTATCCACTTCATCGACTTCGATCAACTCGAGTTTTTCGAGCATTTTTACGCGTGATTGTACCTGAAGAGTTTTGGAATACGTTCCTTTAAATCGTTCAATGAATTCAGTGGTTTCAGCAATGAATTTCTGTTGTTCTTCGTATTGTTTTTGTTGCTGTGCGCGACGTTCTTTGCGCAGTTCAAGGTAGTGTGAATACTTTGCTTTATAGTCATAAATACGACCCATTGTCACTTCGATCGTTCGATTGGTGATACTGTCTACAAAGGCTCGGTCGTGCGAAATAACTACCACTGCTTTTGCTTGGTTAACCAGAAAATCCTCCAACCACTGAATCGATTCTATATCGAGGTGATTGGTTGGCTCATCCAGTAGGATCAGATCCGGTTTTTGAAGCAAGATTTTGGCGAGTTCAATGCGCATTCGCCAACCACCACTGAACTCAGAAGTAGGTCGGGTAAAATCTTCTCTGGAGAACCCCAAACCTTTGAGTGTTTTTTCGACTTCGCCATCGTAATTGATTTCCTCAATGGAGTAAAATTTTTCGCTGAGTTCAGAAACTTCTTCGATCAATTTCATGTAGTTATCTGAATCATAATCCGTACGGAATGTTAGCTCATGATTGATGCGATCGATCTCATCTTTCATAGTGAAGATTGTCTGAAATGCCTTCGAGGTTTCTTCGAATACAGTACAATTGTCGTTGGTCAATAAATGCTGAGGCAAATAGGCAACCACGAAACCTTTTGGCACATTGACGGCTCCGCGCGAAGGTTTAGAAACCCCTGCAAGGATCTTGAGCATGGTTGATTTTCCCGCCCCATTTTTACCCATGAGAGCGATCTTGTCCGATTCATTTATGACAAATGAGATGTCACTGAATAAGGTCGTACCGCTAAATTCTACTGCTAAGCCATCAATGGAGATCATAAACCGATTCTTTACTACAAAATTGGCTAAAAAATGAAAGTTAAAAGGTTCGGAAGGAGCTATTTTCTTTTTAGAACATAAATCCGGCCCCAATATACAAACGGCCTCCCTGCTCATTTTTAGTGAGCGGATATCCGTAATTGATCGTGATGACGCTGCTTTCGTTGAGTACAATGTATCCCCCAAGTCCATAAGTGGCACAGTATCGATTCGTTTTTCCGGTGTTGAGTGGAGGCAGAGATGTGTTCTTGAGTGCAACTTGTTGCGTTATGAAATAGTGATCTGTAAAAAATGAAAGGTCAATATTTACAGATGTCTTCATGATCTTCCTTTGTATGATCGTGCGTTTGAACTCAAGGTTACTCAAGATAAAGCCATTAGCTAAAAGTCTGTTCCTCGGTTTTCCTCGCATGGTAAAGATTCCGCCAATTCCATCAGTTGATAGCCTTGAATCATAATAGATACTCATTAACTCATAGGGGATATCTCCGAATAATTTGTTCTGAAAACTTATTCGTGAAAGGAACATATTCTTCTTGTTTCGAACAGGCAGATAGTTTCTTAAGGTGATAATACTTTTCATAAAACCTTGACCCTTGAGATCAGTAGAATAAATGAGCATCGCTTCATGCCAGAAGCCTTTTGTACAATAAAATTGATTGTTTCGATCCTCGGCGACGAATCCAAAATTGTATTGCAGGTATTTCTGGCCTTTTTCATTGTGGTCAAGTATATCCTGTTCAATATAGTTTGAGATGAGCTGATTCGTATCGTGTGTTGTTTTCAGATAATTCATGGAAAGACCATTGATCATACGGAATCTGTAGGAACCGAGGTATAGTTGGTGATCGAATCGGAATTTGAAGAATTCTTTCCGATGTTTATAAAATCCTTGGGCAATGAAATCCGGATGATCAGGATTCACAAGTGTAGGTGAGAAGACAGACTGGTAACCATTTACACCATAATATTCAAAAGAGGCATCTTTTGAAGCAGAAAGTTCAATAAAACAGTTGGAGTTTGGCAGTAGAGATTTCGTTTCCATCAAAAGAACGGATTGAAAATTGTTTTTTGTAGAATGAAACCCCCTCAAGAATAAATTGTCTGTATATGGTCGTCGGGTACTATCGATCTCAGATCTTTTAATTCGATATACATTAATCGTTGCTCCATATCTCAATCCATTATCCGGGTCGAAGGCTAGAATTGGGACAATATTTCCTTTAGTGAGAAAAACACTGTCCTTCAACGACTGTTCTTGTGCAACAACAGATACTTTTAAGAAGAGCAACAAAGCAATTATATTTCCGACAGTTCTCACAGTTGCAAAGAAAATAAAAAAGCAGGATGAAAAAAGTTCATGTAGGAAACGAAGCTCTATCCATTTGGTATCTAGTTAATTGAAATGATCTTTAAATTTTTCGCAGGAAAAAATCTGTTAGACTTTCTTATCTGAAAACTCATGGTTACAATCCAAACAACGCTTTATACGTTTCGTAAAAAGCGGATATGTTAATGTTATTAATGCTATAAGATAGCTTAAAAAACTTTTTCCATTTCTTAAAGTGTTGAAATTTTGTTGAATATTTGATGAAGCGAAAGCAGGACAAACCGACTTAGTTGCCAATTCTTTTCGTTGTTTATTCAGGATGGAAATGGTTTTTTCCATTTCTTCAGAACGAACACGAACTTTTACTCCTCCAATCGCATAGGAATATAGGGGCTGAATACTAACGAGATGTTCATCTGCCAAGAAAACTTCAATACCTTGATTCTCCAATTCAATGCGAAGTAAATATGCGTCAATAGGGTTACCGAAACAAGCGATGGTTGTAAATGACATAAAAAAAGCCGGACTGGCCGGCTTTCTCAATGATCATAATTAGAATGGAAGATCGTCCTCCTCATCTGAAGCCAGACTAGTCGTTGCAGCTGGCGCCGGAATTGGATCCAGAGACATTGCAGATGGGCCACTCTGAGGAATACCTTGTCCTTGACCTGCTTTTTCAATTCTCCATGCTTCAATAGTATTGAAATACTTCACTTCACCTTGCGGACTTGTCCACTCGCGTCCTTTCAAATTGAAAGAAACTTCGATTTGCTCACCAACAGACACGTTATCCAACATAGCGCATTTATCCTGAGTAGCCTGAAAAGAAATGTGTTGTTCGTAAGGACCGGAATTATCCGTTAACACAAATTCTCTTTTAGAAAATTTCTCCGACACTTGAACAGTACTGTTCACCACCTTTACGGTTCCTGTAATTTTAAACATAATGGTTATTGTTTGTTGTTAGTTTATCCGTTATTGAAGGAAAGTAAGGTCATCCATGCCTCCTCCAGTTTATTTTCTGCTAAAAGGGATTTGGCTTTCTCATGTAATGCCAATTCCAACTCAAAAGGTTTGTCTTCTAAAGTTAAAAATAATTCACTTAGCTCCAAAAGCTTATATTCATTTACTTCGGTTTCATTCGGTAATTCTTCAATGCCGCCCAGATGCCCGAGATCGTTACCGGTAAGTACATGACTTTTTCGAATATCTTCTGGAATCTGATCGTAACCAATACCACAAGTAGTGATAGGTTTCACAATTTCGAACATAGAGTTTTCATCTGCACGACAATACCAGTTACCACCCATACGAGATACCAGATCGATTTTCTTTTGGTCGATCATGCTATTTTCATCCAACACATTCTCATTGATGTGGATCCTTACTATTTCGCAGATGATCAGATTTCCCGCGCCTCCAGCATCACCAAGTTCGACAACTTCGTTGACTTTACATTCAAACTGCACAGGAGATTCACCCACGCGTTTCGGTTTTACGATATCCGATTTCAAAGCAGTGAATCCGGCTTTAATAAATTCGCTCGTGCCAGGTGGATACGGAGAACTAGCTAAACTCATTTGATGTACAATGTCGTAATTCACCACATTGATCACCACTTCAGGATGCACTTTAACGTTGTTGTATGTGTCTTTGGTGGTATTCGATCTTCCGGAGCGGGCAGGAGAGAAAATTAAAATCGGCGGATTGGCACTAAAGACATTGAAAAAACTGAAGGGCGCGAGATTATCGTTCCCATCATCATCTACGGTAGAAGCAAAGGCAATTGGCCTTGGACCAATGGCTCCAAGTAAATATTGATGAACCTTCTGTACCGTAATTTCTTTTGGATCGATGCTAAGCATAGCACATACTTTCTTTGATTGCAAAGATACTTTGAATTGGTCAAGAGGTCAGTGAGTCCAAATGAATCTTTTCCACAATTTTTTAAATAGGTTGAAAAAACCATGGGGCTTTAATTTGTGATTCTAAATAAATCTTTATCTTTGCACTCCGTTTACGGAAAAACAACTCGTGCGAGAGTTGAATTTTTGAAATAGAATTTTTGCGGATGTGGTGAAATTGGTAGACACGCTAGACTTAGGATCTAGTGCCGAGAGGTGTGCGGGTTCGAGTCCCTCCATCCGCACTAAATGGTCTCGTTAATTTTTTGCGAGGCCATTTTTGTTTGTATAAGTTAATTTTTTCGAAATGAACGTAACAAGACACGATTTGGATGCACTGAACGCGGTGCTAAAAGTGAAGATTGAGCAGGCAGATTACCAGTCAAAGGTGAAGGCTGCGTTGGAAAAATATCGAAAAACCGCTAAAGTTCCGGGATTCAGACCCGGCCATGTGCCCTTTGGATTGATCCAGAAGCAATATGGCAAGGCTGTATTAGCGGACGAATTGAACCGGATTGTGAATGATGGATTGTACAAGTTTATAGAGGAGAATAAAATTGATATCCTTGGAAATCCAATCCCAAAGGAAGGGACAGATGTCGTTGGAAGTTTCGATCAACCGGATACGTTTGAGTTCGAATATGAGATAGGTCTTTCTCCAAAATTCGAAATTCCACTTTCTTCGAAGAGCAAATACGATTACTTGCAAGTAAAGGTGGATGAAGATCTAATAAATAAACAAATTGATGATTTAACGCGTCGTTATGGTAAACTTGTTTCCGCAGAAGAGGTAGGAGAGAAGGATATGATACTCGCTCAGTTTGTTGAATTGAACGAGGATGAAACGATCAAAGAAGGAGGTATTCTTCAGTCTTCGACAGTTTCGTTGGAATTTTTAGAAGATAAGACCACAAAAAAGTCATTGACAGGTAAGAAAAAGGGAGATAAACTGCTTGTTGATCCTGCAAAAGTTTCGAGAGGTGGTAAGGACACTGCTTCTATGTTAGGAATCAAAGAAGAAGAACTTTCTGCAATCTCGTCGAAATTTGAATTGACGATCAATGAGATCAAACATATGGAACCTGCTCAACTTGATCAGGAATTGTTTGATAAATTGTTCGGACAAGATAATGTACACTCTGAAAAAGAATTGAGAGAGCGCATAGCAGCCGATCTGAAAGGAATGTTCTCCAATGATTCAGATCGTGTTCTGACTAGGGCTATTTATAATGACCTTGTTGAAAAAACAAAAGTCGATCTACCTGATTCCTTCCTTAAAAGATGGATCAAAATTTCAAATGAAAAATCCATTACTGAAGAGCAGATTGAGGCGGAGTTCGATGGGTATGCGAAAGGTCTGAAATGGCAATTGATACAGGGAAGCATTTTCAAAGACAATGAGATAAAATTGGATAATCAGGAGGTGGTTGAATTTACCAAGGGTCTTTTGGTAAGTAATTACGCTCAGTATGGTATTCCTACGCCGGATGACGCGGAACTTACTTCATCGGCAATGTCAGTTTTGAAAAACCGTGACGAGGCTAACAGAATTTATGATATGCTTGCTGAACAAAAATTAACAAAATATTTTAAGGATACGGTTAAGCTCAATGAGAAACATGTTTCTTATGATGAGTTTCTTGAAATAGCCTCAAAGTAGATCAAGTGATAGCCTCAACCATGTTGGGGTTATTTTTTTGCTTTTTTCCGAATGGAATCTTCTCTTTCATTTTTGTCAAGAATACGATCTTTATTACTCTGTTTGGTTTCTTTGTTCTACTCTAAACTCTGTTTATCTCAACCAGCAAGTCAGACTCGAAATAAGAAACCATATTCCTATATTTTCTCTGTGGTTTATGTTTTTGTTAACGATAATGAAGAAAAGTTTCAAAATCTATATGATGGCTCGAATTCTTGGAGTTATGTTAATTTTCCAAGTTACTTTTCATTGAATAAGTTCTCTAAAAAGGGGTTCAGCAATGAAGGTTTTTTTTCATTCAGTCCTTATCGAAATAATGTCATAGTTAATGGTAGCGCTAATGTGAGAGGCTTTCTGGCAACTGCTAATTATGCTTTCAAATTCAATATTAACCAGTTTGTTAAGATAATCCCAGAGGATATCGACCCGTTTACCTCTATAGGTACAGGTCTGACTTATCGGCACCTTGATTTCGGAGGTTTCTGTGCTACGGCGAATTTACATTTGGGCATCAATTTTTGGTTAAGTAAACATTGGGGTGTACAGTCGCAGGGAATAGGTAAACTTGCCCTAGTGCCGGATATTTACACTTCAAATCAGGATTACATTGAGTTCACAGTCGGATTATGCTACCGTACACTTCCGAAGAAACGATATACTCGCGATAAAAGGCGATACGGATGGACACGTGAAAAACATCGATATTCGAGAGGAAGTTCTCGTTAATGCACACTTATATCAAAAGGCAGACGCATTTGAATTCCCGTACGTGAGTCTAGTTTTTTGAGCTCGTTGTAATAAGTCAAAAAATTCTCAGGGATATCGGATTTTGACATTACAAAGCTTTTTGCATTTTCGTCATCTTCAAACTCCTCAAGTAATTCCATTAGCTTGTTTTCTTTCATGAGAGGATAGTAGAGAACGCGTTTCTCCTTAATCTCTGATCTTTTCGCTGCATACTCAATGGCATCAATTAATCCTCCAAGTTCATCAACCAGGCCTATTCTCTGGGCGTCTGCACCGGTCCATACACGACCTCTGGCTACAAAATTAACCTGTTCTTTGGTCATCTTTCGACCTTCCGCAACCCGTCCTAGAAATTGTGTATAGATTGAGTCGATCTCTTGCTGAATGAAATTTATTTCATCCTTATTCAGTCTGCGGTTAAGACTCATAATTGAATGAGAATTCGTTGAAGCTCTGTCGAAGGTTATTCCCAGTTTACTTTCGAACATCTTACCCAAATAAGGGATCATTCCAAAAACTCCAATTGAACCGGTTATTGAATTGGGCTGAGCGAAGATGGCTGTAGCTGGTGCTGAAATGTAATATCCTCCCGAAGCTGCTACATCACCCATCGAAACAATGACTTTTTTCGCTTTATTGGTGAGATAAACTTCTCTCCAGATCTCTTCACTAGCTAATGCACTTCCTCCGGGACTATTTATTCTAAAAACAACGGTCTTGATTGTTTTATTCTTGCGAACATCACGAAATAACTTACAGATATCTTCGGAACTTAAACCATCACCACTTGTGGAAATCTCTCCTTCAGCCAGAATTACAGCGATATTAGGGCTGTCGTTTTTAGTCAGCAATTGATTTTGTTTGAACTTTTTACGAGCATATTTTTCAAACGCTTGAAGATGAAGATCATTCGGATCATCAATCCCAACCTTTTTAGCGAGTAAAGAGAGAATTTCATCTCGGTATTTCACTCCATTAATGAGTTTGTAAGAAACGGCATCATCAGTACGTTTTACTTTCATACTGTCGGCAATGATATTTAGTTCTTCTACTGTAACCATCCTGTCGCTGGCAATCTCGTTACGTATATCTTCCCACATGGAAGTGAGGTAGGTGTTTATTTGAAGGCGAGCAGAGTCGCTCATGAAACTTCGCGTAAAAGGTTCAACAGCACTTTTAAAATCATTATTCGATCCCCTGATTACCTGAACTTCCACATCAAGTTTGTCTAGTGAACCTTTGAAAAAAGTAAGTTCTGTCCCAAGGCCTATGAATTCAATTGTTGACGATGGGAATCCATAAATCTCTTTCGCTGCGGATGATAAGTAATATTCCTTTTGCGAAATTAATTCTCCGGAATTATATGCTACAACGAATTTGCCACTTTTCTGAAAATCTTTCACCGCGTTGCGTATTTCTTTCGCTGAACTATAACCACACTGCAGATCAGAGATTTCAAGAAAAAGACCTTTGATTTTAGAATCATTCTTGGCGGTTTCAAGTCCATGTAATATATCACTCAAGCCAATTACAGAATTAATTTTGAATTGTATAGGGTCGAGCTTTACGTCAGCGCGTTCATTTATCTCGCCATCTAATCTCATATGCAGAATGGAATTGCTTTTTAACGCAAGAGGTTTGGGGCCAAAATCGCCAAAACTACCAATGATTCCGCCTATAATTAAGGAAAAAATCAAGATTCCAATCAAAGAGATTATGAATCCTGCCAACAAGCTCGGCCAAAATATTTTCCCGAATGAAATTCTCTTTTCGTTCATGTAAATTTTATTGTTCAAGCAAAAATAGACATATACACGGCGTGTCCAACCTAAAAAGTATTAGTGGCGTTTCTTTTTTCACTAATGGTGGTATTGTCAGGATGAATGTATCTTCATTAAAGAATAGTTTAGAGCTAACTTAAATTTGGTTGGTTTTAGATTGAGATTTGGTGATGTCTTAAGAAAGTTTTGAGAAGCAGGCCGTCTAACAAGTAACATTGACATAGGCGCCCAATTTAAAACGAGATAAACAAAATTAATTGTAATAACCAGAATAGGAGTAATGCTTGTTGCATGAAATGTTATTTTTCTTAGGTATGTTTAGGTCTAAAGTCAATTTTTCAAACATTAAATCATTCATCTAAACTTACATGCTTTCATGAATAAATGGGATAACTTTGTACTTAAGAGAACTGTTTATTTTCATTGATTATGTCTAGTCTTTTCAGCGGTCGAAAAGTTGTAATAGCCACTATGCATGGAAAGGAAAGTGTTTTAGAACCTATGTTAAGTTCTTTGCATCTTCATGTTGAATTGCTAGAAGAACTCGATACTGATCAATTCGGCACGTTTAGTGGTGAGATTCCCCGAATTGATAATCCTCTGGAAACGTTGAGAAAAAAATGTATTCATGCTTATGAATGTTCTGATATTGATCTGATTATTGCAAGTGAAGGCTCCTTCGGTGCCCATCCATTTATTCCTTTCGTTTCTGCTGACGAAGAATTACTTATGCTGAAGGATTTTAAGAATGATATTGAGATCGTGGTGAAGGAGTTAAGTACAGAAACGAATTTTGATGGAAAGAAAATTTCTGATCTAGATGAATTGATGAATTTTGCCGAAAATTCAGGTTTTCCTGAACATGCACTCATTTTGAAGTGTGAGGATCGAGTCGAGAAAGGAATCGTTGAAAGAAGCTTATTGGAGCGTATATTCTTAGAATTTCAGGTAATGAATCACCGCGCTATTTTGGTTGAAACAGATATGAGAGCTATGAATAATCCCTCAAGGATGAAAGTGATTTCAAAAGCTGCTGAAAAACTGAAAAATGCCATTTTATCTGAATGCCCGAAGTGTCATTGGCCTGATTACACGATTAAAAAAGTGCTAACTGGGTTACCTTGTGGATTGTGTCAAATGCCGACGGATACTGTTCGTGCGCAAGTCATTTACTGCAATCATTGCGGTAAAACAGAAGAGATACCCGTTCAAAAAGCATTTCAAGATCCGATGTATTGTAACTACTGTAATCCATGAGAACGGAAATTTCACAAGACCTTGATTTAGCTGTAAAACTACTTAGGGCGGGAGAGGTTGTAGCAGTTCCGACGGAAACGGTATATGGTCTCGCTGCTAATGGTTTTGATCCCGATGCTGTGAGGAAAATATTCCTTGTAAAAGAACGCCCTTCATTCAATCCCCTCATACTACACTTCTCTTCTAAAGAAAAAGCGTTGGAAGTGCTTTCTGATGTACCTCCATGGGCGCTAAAGCTTATGGATGAACTTTGGCCAGGTCCATTGACGTTGGTGCTTCCCAAAAAAAGAATGGTTCCAAACGAGGTTACATCGGGTAAAGCTACCGTTGCTGTTCGTGTACCAAGCCATAAAATCATACACGACTTACTTTGCAAGCTCGATTTTCCTCTGGCAGCCCCGAGCGCCAATTTGTTCGGTAGGATTAGTCCAACTCTGCCCGAACATGTTCTAAAGGATCTTGACGGGAGGATTTCTCTGATCATTGAAGGGGGACAGTGTGATCATGGAATTGAATCGACCATCATTGGGATGGATGCAAATGGATTACCTACACTGCTTCGGAGAGGTTCCATTCCTAAAGAAAGGATTGAACATATAATTGGAAAATTAAAGGAGGTAAAATCCAATGAAGGCGATCCCTTGGCTCCCGGAATGCTTAAAAAACATTATGCTCCTCAGACTCCCTCTTTTTTAGTGAAAGAACCTGAAAGGTGGCTATCGAAATTTGATCTCAAAAAATACAAAATAGGCGTGGTGAGAGTCAGAGAGACAAATAAAATTGAAGGAGCAGTAATAAGGGAATTATCTGCAACAAGTGATCTTAATGAGGCCGCTCGTCAGCTATACAAGGTAATGCACGACATGGATGTGCTTTGTTTGGATTTTATTTTATTTGAGGAGTTTCCTGGAACAGATTTAGGACCTTCTCTAAACGATAAACTTAAACGTGCGACCAAACCTCTTATTCAATTACGTAAATTTGTCGACTATGGACTTACACCTCTTAATTGAAAACCTCACTAATCCGGCATTGTTGTTCTTTTTTTTAGGGATATTGGCGGTCTTTCTCAAAAGTGATCTGCGAATTCCTTCCAACTCTTCCAAATTTATTTCACTTTATCTATTGTTCGCTATAGGATTCAAAGGCGGCCTCGAACTCTCTCATAGTCAGTTGTCACTTGAAATAATCGGCACAATTATTTTTGGGGTTTTATTATCAATACTCATCCCCGTTTACACTTTTTTTATTCTTCGATCAAGAATGGGTATAGAAAATGCCGGAGCAATAGCATCTGCTTACGGTTCTGTCAGCGCAGTCACATTTGTTACTGCAGTTGCATTTTTAGAGGCTCGTTCAATCGATTTTGGTGGTCACATGGTTGCAATAATGGCCCTCATGGAAGCGCCTGCGATTATCGTGG
Organism: Crocinitomicaceae bacterium; assembly: GCA_044340465.1. GTDB lineage: Bacteria > Bacteroidota > Bacteroidia > Flavobacteriales_D > Crocinitomicaceae > M0103. The sequence continues at coordinate 13,841 of JBIITO010000027.1, forward strand.
GGGTTCTTCTTATCAAGTTGTTCAGTGCTGAAAAATCGATGGAACAAAGTACTCTCAACATTGCTAAACACGCCATTACTAATGGGAGTGTATTACTCATTTTGGGAAGTCTTGTTATAGGGTTTGTGGCTTCGGAAGAGCAGGCTAACGGCATCAAACCATTTACTACGGATATATTCAAAGGATTTCTGGCTATTTTTCTTCTGGATATGGGAATAACCAGTGGTAAAAAACTTGGAGATTTCATCAAATCCGGCTGGTTTACCTTTATATTCGCTATAGGAGTTCCATTTTTGAATGGTTGTGTTGTAGCATTCGTATCGCGTTATTTTATTACCAATCCGGCAGATGGCTTTATCTTGGCAATATTGGCTGCAAGTGCTTCGTATATTGCAGTGCCTGCCGCTATGAAGATTGCAGTACCTAAAGCTAATCCGGGTATATTCATTCCAATGGCTCTAGCTGTGACTTTTCCCTTCAACATCACGTTTGGTATGCCCTTGTATTACTTGATTTGTACGATTTAACCGTGTATAGTTTCGTTTTGACCATACCGATCCATCAACGTAGCTTCGAAAGCCAGAAAGTCTTGCCAGCATTTGTCTACATCGATACCCGTCCCGTATTTTCTGGCAAATCCAAGAAAGGTAGTGTAATGGCGTGCTTCGCTTTCCATGAGTGAGCGGTAGAATTCTTTTAGATCGGTATCGTTTATCTCTTCTGAAAGGATCTTAAAACGTTCGCAACTTCGGGCTTCGATCATCGCGGCAAATAACATCTGATTTACAAAGAATCCTTTTTTTGAACTCTGTGTTTTGGTTTTCTTCAGGTATTTCGCAAGATCATTTACGTATGGGTCTTTTCGCTCAAATCCAAGTGTATATCCACGTTCTAGGAGCTTGTCATGTACCATTTTAAAATGTTCCATCTCCTCCTGACAAATCGCCGTCATTGCTTCAACCAAGTCGGAATAGTGTGGGTATTGAACGATCATCGAGATCGCATTGCTGGCTGCCTTCTGTTCGCAAAATGCATGATCCGTAAGAATTTCTTCAATATTCTTTTCTACGATATTCACCCATCTTGGGTCGGTCGGCATCTTTAATCCCAGCATTGAAATTTTTTAATGCAAAGTTAAGAAGCAGCACAGACAGATGCGCCACGAATACGTATTTTTGATACAAATACTTCGTATGAGAGTAATCCTTTTTTTTTGTGTGATCTTACTTGGAATGCCACTACTGGCTCAATCGGAAAAGGCCCCTAAACTTGTTGTAGGAATTGTAGTCGATCAGATGTGCTACGATTACTTGTATCGGTTTGATCAAAAGTTTAGTAAAACCGGATTTAAAAAACTGATGCAAAAGGGTACGAATTGTAGGAATACCCGATACAATTATGTGCCTACTTTTACCGGTCCAGGACACGCATCTATTTACACGGGAACCACTCCTTCGAATCACGGAATCGTCGCCAACGACTGGTATGATCGTGCAACCGGAGCGATCTTTAATTGTGTGGATGATGCAAGTGTATTCACAGTTGGAAGTACGAATGATGAAGGAAAATGCTCACCTCATCACCTAAAAACAACCACCGTTACCGATCAATTAAAAATGACTTACCCCGAAGCTAAAGTGATCTCCGTTTCGATAAAAGATCGTGGAGCAATACTTCCAGGCGGACATTTGAGTGATGGTTCCTATTGGTTTGATTCCTATTCAGGAAAGTTCATTACAAGTTCTTTCTTTGAAAAGGAATTGCCGGAATGGGTTGCCAAATTCAATGAGGAAAAGCGCCCTCAAAAGGCATTGAATTCTGTTTGGAATACTTTATATGATGTAACATCGTATTCTGAAAGTGGTCCGGATAATTCCCAGTATGAACAGGTTTTTCCAGGAAAGGATTCGCCTGTTTTTCCGTATGATCTCAATAAAATGAAAGAAGGATCGCAAGATTTTTCTTTGTTTACCTATACGCCTTATGCAAATACTGCACTCACGGATCTGGCTATCAATGGCATTCAGTCGGAAGGACTTGGAACCGATCGTCGGACGGATATGCTTTGTATCAGCTATTCAACACCAGATCTGATAGGTCATGCTTTTGGTCCTTATTCGGTAGAATTGGAAGATATCTATCTGCGTTTGGATCAGGACCTTTCAAGATTAATATCCTTTCTAGAAAAACAGGTGGGTAAACATGAATTTGTAATTATGCTCATGGCGGATCATGCCGTAGTTCCTGTACCTCAACAATTAGTAGATAAAAAATTACCTGGAGGATATTTTTTCAGTTCAAACTACATGACCGAATTGAGACAAAAATTGGTACAGCAATTTCAAACAGACCCGATCAAAGAATTAGTAAACTGCAACATCTATCTCGATGAGGAATTAATAAAGAAAAACAAGAAAGATCAGCATCTTATCGAACAATTTATAGTGAATGAAGTTCGTCAATGGAAAGAAGTGAAAGCTGTCTATTCGGGAACAGAACTTTCGGGGGATCAAGAAGGAGATAATTGGTTTAAAATGATCCAATCGGGATATCATCGTGAAGAAAGTGGCGATATTCTCTTCGTACTGGAGTCTGGGTATCTAATCAAATCTGCAGATGTTCCAACGGCGCATCAAGGTACAAGTCATGGTTCTGCATTTAATTACGATACCCATGTTCCACTCATTTGGTATGGGAAAGGTATTCCTGCAAGAGAAGTTTTACGAAGGGTTGATATAACCGATATTGCCGCTACACTAACGAATATGCTTTTTTTACAGCGAACCGGAAGCATGACAGGTGAACCAATTGTCGAATTGCGAAAGTAATCAGTTCAATTTCGCAATTATGTCATTCATCATATCGATCTGGATTTTTTGGATCTCGATCAATTCTTGTTGCTGATGCATGATCAGGTGGTCCAGTTTTTCATGAAGAATCCGAATTTCAAGTTCAGCCTTTAGGTTGATCATAAAGTCTTTTTTAGCGCGTTCGCGGTCCTTTTGCTCTTGTCTGTTCTGACTCATCATGATAACAGGTGCCTGTATTGCTGCGAGGCAAGACAAGATAAGGTTGAGTAGGATGAATGGGAAAGGATCAAATGTTTGTTTTCCAAGAAAATACAAGTTGGCAGTGATCCATAAAACTAGAAACCCGAAAAAACAAATGATAAAGGTCCAGCTACCGCCAAATTCCGCTACTTGATCAGCAACTTTTTGTCCAAGGGTAAGCGTTGTTTTATCTTCTGTTTCAAGTTTGCTGGAAAGAAGGGAATGTTCCTTCATGGACTGGATAACATTGTCCCTCATTTCGCCCAGTTCGTCTAGGTTGTCTGATACAAAGGAAGAAATGTATTTTTCCCGATAATAATTTAGTTCATTCACTGAAATGACATCATCATCAATCAGATTAGGATGGTCCTTTTGAATGAGATTTAAAATCGCATGATGTAAATGGCCAGCAATTATTTTTTCTTCTTCTGGAAACTCTTTTCCTGAAATGGCACTTTTGAATGTTTTTTTCGTTTCCATTTTTTGATGATTTCTAACAAAATTAAAAGGATAATTGAGGTGAAAAGCGACTGCAGTAAATACCTTCCGTCGGGCGATTTGAATTCGAAGAGATTTTGCAGAAAGGGGATAAAAAGGCAAAGGATGGCACTGATGAAAGAGACCGATAATATCGCTTTCGCTAAAGGATTATGGAATCGTATGATTTCAAAGATATTTGCGTTTCTGGATAGTTTGGAAAGCGCTAGAAGTACGTTGCAAGTTATCAAAGTGAAAAAACAAATGGCACGAACCTCTGCAATTTCTGAATGTTTTGAATGAAAAAAATAGGAGGTTAAAACGCATCCAAATATTAGCGTTCCTTCCAATAGGCTATTTGAAAAGGCGTTTCTTGTGAACAGGTTTTTGGAACGTCTTTTTGGACTATCCGACATCAGATGATCCTCCATTTGTTCTGTTTCGAAAGCGACACTGGAAACGGGGTCGATGACTAGTTCCATAAATACAATGTGCATAGGTAAGAGCAAGATCGGAAACTGGGCCGAGAAAACCGGACTCAATGCAAGACCAATGATCGGGATGTGAACAGCAAGGGCATAGGACATGGCTTTTTCGATGTTATCTGCGATCCGTCGCCCCATTTTAATGCCACCTACGATCGAGGCAAAATTATCATCAAGTAATACGATCGATGCCGCTTCTCTGGCGACATCTGTTCCCTTGTTTCCCATGGCAATGCCTATATGCGCAGCTTTAAGTGAGGGAGCGTCATTTACCCCGTCTCCTGTCATTGCCACAATGTGTTTTCGTCTTTGAAGTAATGTTACGATCCTGAGTTTGTGCGCTGGTTCAACGCGAGAGATCACCTGAACCTTTTTCAGTCGGTTGAAAAGTTCCTGATCATTGAGGGATAATAGTTCTTTGCCGGAAAGTACTTCATCCGTATTAAGTCCAATTTGTCTCCCGATATAAGCGGCCGTATTAGAATGATCTCCGGTCATCATTATCACATTAATGCCAGCGGTTTGACATTCATTTACCGCCTGAGGGACCTCTTTTCGGATCGGATCTTCCAATGCGATCAGACAAACGAATTGAGTAGGTTTTTTAGTGTTTAAAGAAAAGGTCTCTTTGGAGTCGGTTTTCATAACTATCAAAACTCTGAAACCATTGGATGTCAAATGATTCAGTTGTATGTTGAGTTTTTTTTGATCCGTTTGGTTAAGATGGCAATAGCGCATGAGTTTTTCTGGTGCACCTTTGATGTATTGAACCATGTTCCCATCTTCCATGTACGAAAAGGCCGAATAATTTTTTGCATGATCAAATGGTTGGGTAGCTGAAGCGTTTGGTGCTTTGAATCCCATAGGAATTAAAGATCTTCGAATACCTTTTTCTGTTGGATCCATACTATTTGGGTCTGATGCCATGAAGGTGTCATGTAGCATTTCGAGGAAGTGCTGATCTGGTTCGTGGGTCAGTTCGTAAAGTGTTTTCAGGTCGGCCACATATTTCAGTGCCATATCATTTTGAGTGATGGTACCTGTTTTATCTGCACACAATACTGTAGCAGAGCCTAACGTTTCAATTACCGCGGGGTCGCGCGTGAGCACATTACCTCTCGAAAGTCGCCATGCTCCAAGGGCTAGAAAAACGGTCAAAATGACTGGGAATTCTTCCGGAATAAGTGCCATGGAAGTTGCTAAACCGCTTAGAAGGGCTGTGGTTAAATTATGTTGCCGCAAAAAGATCATTAATGTCAGACCTAATGAGACGGAGAGGGCTATCGCTCCCATGATACGAACAATCCGTTTTACAGCCTTTTGTAAGGGAGTTTGGATCTTTTGGATTCTCCGCAAGCTCTTTCCGATCTGTCCGAATTTGGTGGCTTCTCCAGTTTGTGTCACGAATAGCATTCCAACGCCATTCAATACCATCGTTCCTGCGTATAGTAACTGATTTTCAGGAATCATTGATTTTACCACGGGTTGTGATTCGCCCGTCAAGATCGCTTCATTCACCAAGAGGTTTGTCGCACTGAGTAATCTGCCATCAGCTGGAACTCGGTCACCTGCAGAAAGAATACATACATCGTGGGGAACAACCTCTCTTCCGGGAATACGTGTGGGTTTACCATCCCTCAAAACCAAGGCACGAGGTGAAGCCAGTTCTCTTAGTCTTTCAAGTGCTTTTTCGGACCTCACTCGCTGAAAGAGGGAGATCAGTACGATCATTCCGATCATTAAAAAAAGCACGATGGATTCGATTCTTTCTCCAATGATAAAGTAAAGTGTAGAACAGCAGATCAATAAAAAGATCATTGGTTCCGTAAGCACATCGCGAAGAATTTTTCGAGTTGATTTGACTGGCTCTTGTCGCAATTCATTGGGGCCATATTGTTGAAGTTTTTCCTTAGCAATTTCCGAGCTTAAGCCTTTTGACATTGGATTTTATTAAAAGCCTTAAATCAATTCATTTTTTGAGTATATTTCTAATCAAATACAACGAAAAGCAGGTCTTTTTCAACAAAAAAGTTTGTTCTGTTGAAAACTTAGTTGATAACCTAATCTTTAGCAGGATAGGTTTTAGAAGCTTTGAATTTTAAATTTGTATTTAACGAATAACAACAAACTGTTAAAGATGCTTGGTACGATCCTGAAACGAAAATTATCTGACAACCAGGTTGCCAATATTTTCATAAATGCCATTTTTGATACTGTAGACAACGGATTTAAAGAGGTCGCTCAGCTCATTAACGAAGATGTTGCCTTTGTGAATTCTCCGTCTATCGATGTAAATGATCATGGTGAATTTGGTTTGATTGTTATCGTTGGAAATCTTTCCTACCTGGAAAGCACCTTCGATGCAGATCAGGCAGGAAGAGTTGAAAAGATCATTTTTGAAAAGCTTTCTAAGATTTACAACATTCAGGAAGTTGAATTCACTAAAATGATTCGTGAATACCAGAATTTCATTACCAAAGTGAATCATCCGTCGAAAAATATGATCTACGGAATGTCAAAAGCGGTATTCTACAAATACAATCTGAATGAATATCAGGATGAGTATTTCAAAAGGATGCAGGTTCCAAATCCCTTGTTCTTGAAGAGAATGGATGACGTTATGTCGAACTTTGTTTGGAACTGGGATGCTTTTTTCAAAAAGTATAAACTGAACTAATCAGTTACGCCGCGCAAGAAACCAATTATTTCTTAGTTCTTCTCTATTGTAAAGCATTTCGGAGTTTGTACTCAAGTCGATGACTTCTACTCCTGTGAATTTGCATATGGCATGTCCTGCCGCGATGTCCCATTCCATCGTAGGGGCAAATCTTGGGTAGCAATTTGCTGTTCCTTCAGCAACGAGACACAATTTCAAAGAGCTTCCTTTGGAGATGATATTCAATTCTCCATGCGTTTTTTCAAGTTGATCGATGAAATCAATAGTTTCTTGCGAAAGGTGAGATCTACTGGCTACTACGGTATATTTATTATTCTTTTGGAGTATCGGAAGAGAAAGTGCATTGGATTTAATCAGTTCAAATGTGGCTTCAGGATCAATATTTGACGCTTTAAAACTACCGTTCACTTCATCGGCAAAGTAGAGCTCTTGAAGTACAGGCACATAAATAACACCCAGCTTGGTTATGCCCTTCTCAATTAGTGCGATATTCACGGTAAACTCGCCGTTTCTCTTAATGAATTCTTTTGTGCCGTCTATGGGGTCTACGATCCAGAGTTGTGAAAAATGCTTTCTTTCGTTAAAAGGTATGCTTTTGCCCTCTTCAGATAAGATTGGAATTTTTGTGGTTTGTAAGTAGCGCGTTATTAAATTGTTTGAAGCGATATCCGCCTTTGTTAAGGGAGATTCATCGGCTTTCAACTCTACACCCAGATCGTCAGAATTATAAATCTTTAAGATTTCCCCACCAGCTTCAAGGGTAGCTCGTATAGCCAAATTGAGTAATTTGTTCATCTAGAGATGGGTTTTGATATGGTTGTAAATTTTGGTTAAAGAATTTTCAAAACTTTGTCCTGTCGTGTCAATTCGTAGATGAGGGTTGGATGGTGTTTCATATGGTGCAGTAACACCTGTGAAATTGGGAATCTCACCTCTAAGTGCTTTTTTGTAGAGTCCTTTTACATCTCTTTTAATACATTCATCCAAAGGGGTGCTGATGTAAATTTCGATGTAATTTTCGTGTCCAAGAATTTCTTTCACCATTATTCTGTCTTTCTCGAAAGGCGATACAAATGCAGCTATCGTAACTAGTCCGGCATCGACCATAAGTTTTCCTACCTCTCCGACCCTTTTCAGGTTCTCACTTCGGTCAGATTCGGTAAATCCTAGGTCTTTATTCAATCCGAGACGAATATTGTCTCCGTCCATGAGAAATGTATGAATACCATCATTGTGCAATCTTTCTTCTAGCAAATTAGCTAAGGTTGATTTTCCGCTTCCGGAAAGTCCAGTAAACCATATAAGGAAGGAGCGATGTTTGTTTCGTGCAGATCGTTTTGAGCGATCGATTGTAAAGTATTGCTGAGTTAGGTTGTTCATTGTCAACAAAAGTATGGAAAAATGGAGTGTTTAGTTTGCGGGCACGTAAACAACGGCTTTGGTTTCAAAGAATTCTTCCTTGAAAAAATGAGGTATTGGATAGATTTTTATTCTCTTAATACTTTTCAATTCTTCTTCAAGATCTCCGCCTTTCAGATATAGGATGCCATTCGGAACGGAGTGGTTACTCTTGATCAGAAATTTTCCTTTGGTCCATTTCAGGAAGTCCGGCATTGCAGTTACTGCCCTACTAACCACGAAATCAAATTTGTCTTGGATGTCTTCCGCACGACAGTGAATAGCTGTAACATTATGAAGTCCCAGAGCCTCGGTAACCTCATTCACAACTTTAATCTTTTTCCCGATGGAATCAACCAAAGTGAAATGGACATCGGGTAACATGATTGCTAATGGAATTCCCGGAAATCCGCCGCCGGTTCCAATATCTATAATTTTTGAACCTTTTCGAAAAGAAACAACCTTGGCAATAGCCAGCGAGTGCAGAACATGTCGGTCATAGAAGTTTTCAGTATCTTTTCTGCTGATGACGTTTATCTGGGCATTCCAATACTCATAAAGCGATTTCAGCATTTCAAATTGTGATCGCTGTTTTTCTGAGAGTTCCGGAAATTCCTTAAAAATTACTTCTAGAGACATGATTCTTTATATCGAATCCTTCGTTTTATCCATCATATTTGCAAGAAAGTCGCGTGCTCGGAAAAGTTGTGCCTTAACGGTTCCAAGAGGTAGATTCAATTCCTCTGCGATCTCTTCATAGCTCAATTCCTCGAAGTAGCGTTTTTCGATTAATTCTCGGTAACGGGGTTTTAGTTTACTGACCAGCATGCGCATGTGAATTACTTTTTGCCCATGAATGATGCTTTGTTCTGGATCCATGGAGTGAGCTTTAGCATCGACATAAATAACCTCACCGTCATTGGTGGTGATGCCGGTATCCATGGAGGTTACCTTGATCCGTTTTTTACGAATGAAATCAATGCAGTTGTTGGAGGCGATCTTGAATAACCAGGTACTGAAAGCAAAACTCGGAGAGTATTGATCCAAACGACTAAAGGCTTTACCAAAGGCTTCGATGGTAAGGTCGTCTGCATCATCCTGATGTTTAACCATCTTGAACATCATGAAGTAAATAGATTCTCTGTAACGATCCATTAGCTCGGCATAGGCCGACTGATCGCCTTTGCGAGCTGCCTCTACAAGGACTAGGTCATGTTTTGCTTTATCCGATAAATGTTCCGTTTCTACCATCTGTTAGCTTCCTTTTTCTCCGACGAATAGAAAATTACAGGAATAAGTAGGGCGTAAAATAAATCCCAAAGAGGAAGAAACCTT
>JBIITO010000109.1:0-7241 GCA_044340465.1 Crocinitomicaceae bacterium
CATAGGCTTTTGCTGCCAGGGCCAGATTGATACTTGCTCGGGGCGAACAGCCAAAACTGATCATAGGAGTCAAGAAGCCTAATCCATAGGAATCGGGCGTCCTTGTGGCGTAAACAAGGTCGACGATGTAATTCTCTACTTTTTCATCCAGATAGATGTCGCGAACCAGTTTTCGGGCGCGCTGAATATCAGTAGCGGACAATACAGGCGTTACTTTCGGAAGTCCTTCTGCTTGTACATTCGAACGGATAATCAGTTTTTCTTCCTCTTTGGACGGATAGCCCAAAACTACTTTCAACATGAAGCGGTCTACTTGCGCCTCTGGTAAAGGATAGGTTCCTTCCTGTTCGATTGGGTTTTGAGTAGCCAGGACAAGGAAAGGATCTGGTAATTGGAATGTTTCTTCTCCAATTGTAATTTGCTTTTCCTGCATCGCCTCCAATAGCGCAGACTGCACTTTAGCCGGAGCACGGTTGATCTCATCCGCCAAAACAAAGTTGGCAAAAACAGGTCCTTTTTTAACAGTAAATTTCTCTGATTTCTGCTGATAGATCATAGTTCCTGTTACGTCAGCAGGAAGAAGATCGGGAGTAAATTGAATACGACTGAAATCTAGATCTACAGCTTCGGAGAGCGTGCGAATTGCCAATGTTTTGGCTAGTCCCGGTACACCTTCAAGTAATACATGACCATCCGCAAGAAGCGCGATCATGAGTCGGTCGATCATATAGGTTTGACCTACGATCGTTTTGGAGATCTCTGACCGAAGTTTCTGGATGATGATCGACTCCAATTGGATACGGTCATTCAAATTACGCAGCGCATCAGCTGTTCTGACTTGCTGTACCTCTTGTTCTTCCATGTTCAATGATTGAATACCTGCAAATGTCCAAACTCTCCCTCCGAAGTCCTTGATTTTGCTGTTAATTATTGTTAACATTGCCCTGTCATGACACAACTGAAAAAGAGAACAGAGGACCGGCTTTGTAAAGAATGCGAACAGAAGCTCGTAGGTAGGAGAGACCAAAAGTTTTGTTCAGATTATTGCCGCAATACACATAACAATAGATTAAATGAAGATACCACTGCGTATATGCGTCGGATCAATAATATTCTGCGAAAGAACCGTCGAATTCTTGAGTCACTGAATCCAGAAGGAAAGATAACGGTCGATGGTATTTCACTCGCCGAAGAAGGATTCAATTTTCATTACTTCACGAATATTTACAAAACCCAGAAAGGCGCAAGATATTTCTTTTGTTATGACCAAGGTTATCTAAAGTTGGATAACGATCAGTATATGCTGGTGCATAAGCAGGATTATGTGAAATAAACCGAAAAAGTTAAAAACCTAGGGACTCGTTATCGATTTAATAATCCATTACACACCACCTCCCATGGCCTTGTAAAGACCTACTTGAATTTGTGCTTTGCGGAATTTAAGTTCCAAAAGTTCCATCTGTGTTTGAAGAAAATATTCCTGTGCTGTTATTTTTTCCAGATAGGTAGAGCGACCGGTCGTGTACAAGGCTCGCGCCGAAACTATGGATTCTTCCAGTATTCGTAGTTCCTCATTTTTCAGGTCAATCATTTTATTTAAATTCTCATAAAGTTGTAGTAATTCAAATACTTCTTTGTATGCATTCAAAATGGTCTTTTCATAGATGAGGTAGGCCTCTTTTTCTTTTCCGGAGGATTCCATCAATTGAGCTTTCAAAACGCGTCTGTTTAACACGGGAATCAACATTCCTGAGGCCACATTAAAGGCAAGGGATGCAGGAGCCTCGAACAGTACACTCCACCTAAAGGCCTCCAATCCCATTGACGCACTGAGTTGAATGGTCGGATAAAACGCTTTTCTCGCACTGATGAGGTCCGCGTTGGCGGCAATCAGACGATTTTCTGCTTGTAGAATATCTGGTCTATTTTTTAACAACTGTTCAGGGGGTAAGATCAGAAGTTTGGAAATAGAGGAGTCTGATAAACTAGAATTTGCACGGTTAATTCTGCCAGGGAAATTGCCGGTTAGAACACTCAATTTGTTCTCTTGTTCTTGAATATTTTGTTCAACTTCGATGAGTAGTTTTTTTGTTTCCAACAATTGAGAACGGGTGAGTTGCACTGCTAATTCCGTGGTTCTCCCTGTTGAAAATTCAGCTTCTACCGCTAAAATTGCATTTTCTTGAAGATCAATATTTTGCCTTAGTTTTTCACGTTGTTCGTCGAAGGTGATCAATGAATAATATTCTGTTGCCACTTGAGAAACAAGTTCAGTACTCAATAGCTTGCGACCTTGCTCCGTTCCCATAAATCGGCGAATAGCAGCTACTTTTTGATTTTTTAATTTTCCCCACAAGTCTATTTCCCATGAGGAATGAACTCCAAGAAAATAGTCAGGAACGGGATTAGGAATTCGCTGTTTATCATTCAAGTTTGGTGAAAATTGAGTGTCATAATTTCCTACTCCATCAATGGTATAATCACCAAATTTCCGCACACCGGCAGACATACCGGCGTTCAGATCAGGTAATCGTATACCTCTGGTGAAAGTTACTTCTGCTTTGGACTGTAGTAATTGGGCATCCATAATTTTTAGATCCAGGTTTCTTACCAAGGCACTATCTATAAGAATCCTTAAATTAGGATCGCTGTAAAACTGGTTGATTGCGGGCAGTGAATCTGAGCTTGCGTTAGTTGATTTCTTTTTTTGGGAATTATATCCATAATCCTCGGGTACAGCAAGTTCTTTATAGGTTAAAGGACTAATACTTTTGCAGGATACACATAAAAGAATAAGTGCTGAAAATAAGAGATGTTTCATTTCATGTGTGATTTGGTTCGTGAATTTATAGATGCAAATATGTAATACAAGCCGGGTATGACAATCACTCCGAGGATCGTTCCGAACAACATACCACCAGCAGCCGTGGAACCAATGGTGCGGTTTCCTATGGATCCGGCTCCTGAAGCGAGCATGAGAGGAATAAGCCCGGCAGTGAAAGCAAATGACGTCATTAATATGGGGCGTAATCGGGCGAGTGCACCCTCGATTGTTGCATCTAGGACACTTTTCCCTTCGCGCTGTTTTAAGAGTGCAAATTCGACGATCAGGATGGCATTTTTGCCTAACAAACCGATCAACATGACGATGGCGACTTGCGCATAAATGTTGTTTTCCAGACCGAATATCCACAAGAAGAAATAAGATCCGAATAGACCTACAGGAAGGAAAAGTAATACTGGAAAAGGCAACAAGAAACTTTCGTATTGAGCTGCGAGAAGTAAATAGACAAAAAGTAAGCAAAGTCCAAAGATCATAACTACCTGATTACCCGATAAAATCTCTTCTCTTGTCATTCCGGAAAACTCGTAAGAAAAGCCTTTTGGCAAAAGTTTGCCAGCAGTTTCTTCTATAGCGCGTATCGCATCGCCACTGCTGTATCCGTTGGCAGGAGTCCCATTAAAAAGTGCCGACGGATACATGTTATATCGAGTGACCTGTTCAGGGCCAAAAACCCTTTCGATTTGTGCAAAAGAGCTGTACGGAACCATCTCGCCATCTCCGTTTTTAATGCGTAATTTCAGAATATCATCCGGCTGTGCACGATAGACCGGATCGGCTTGCAACATGACTTTGTACATCTGACCGAAACGAATGAAATTTGTAGCGTAATAGCTTCCGATCAATGTTTGAAGATTGGACATCGCGGCGTCCACTGTTATCTTCTTTTTAGCAGCATTATCCTGGTCGATATGCACCATGAACCGTGGAAAGCTAGGGTCAAATCCTGTAAAAGCCTCCTTAATTTCAGGTCGCTCGCGTAAGGATTTCAGGAACTGCTGTGTAACGGTATTCAAAGCTTGAAGATCTCCTTTTCCGGTCATATCGAGCAGGCGCAATTCAAATCCATCTGCATTTCCAAAGCCCGGTACGGCAGGAGGAGGAAAAAACTGGATTTCTGCATCTTTAATGTGCTTGGTTCGTTCCACGAGTTCAGTGATAAGTTCATCTGCACTTTTTTCCCGATCCTTCCAAGCCTTTAAGTTGATGGTACTCATTCCGTAGGAAGCTCCCACTCCGTCCGTCATCATACTGTATCCGGTCAAACTGGAGATTGATTCAACCTCTGAAAATTGTCTAGAGATCCTGTCGATCTCGTCCATAACCCTCTCTGTGCGCTCCAGGGTGGCTCCGGCAGGTGCGTTCACGCTAACGTATATCGTTCCCTGATCTTCCGTAGGAATAAATCCGGATGGTACAAGATTGTTTACATTGAAGGTAAGAATGACGAACAAAACAAGAGTAACGGAAGTTAACATTCTGCGGTGAACGATCAATTCAAGGAGACGTTGATAGTTGGCAGAGAGGCCATCATACCAACGGTTGAATCCACCAAAGAAACGATGAAGATAACCTTTCTTTTCAGTGTTGTCTAATGGTTTAAGCATTAAGGCACACAAAGCTGGTGTCAACGTTAAAGCATTAATACCTGAAATCACGATGGATATAGCCATCGTAATCGAAAATTGTCTGTAAAATACACCCACGGGGCCATCCAGAAACGCAACAGGAATGAAAACAGCCGACATAACCAGTGTAATTGAAATAATCGCTCCTGTGATTTCACCCATAGCCTCTTTTGTGGCGGTCTTCGCGTCCAAATGCTTTTCATGCATCTTTGCATGGACGGCCTCAACAACCACAATGGCGTTGTCAACGACAATTCCGATGGCAAGTACAAGAGCAAAAAGGGTCAGCAAATTAATGGAGAATCCGAAAAGCTGCATAAAGGCGAATGTTCCCACGAGTGACACGGGAACAGCAAGAATAGGAATCAAAGTGGAACGAAAATCCTGTAAGAACAAAAGAACTACGAGCGCAACTAGAATAAAGGCCTCAATTAATGTTTTTAAAACTTCAGAAATAGCAGCGTCCAGGAATCGGGATACGTCATAGCTTATGGTGTAATCCATTCCAGGCGGAAAACTTTTCTTTTTTAATTCCGCAAGTTTATCCTTCACGTTTTGTATCACCTCACTTGCATTAGAGCCCGGCCTTTGTTTCAACATAATGGCCGCAGACGGATAGCCGTTTTCCTTGGAGGTAACATCGTATTCAACTGATCCAAATTCAATATCTGCAACATCTTTAAGTCGCAGCATTTCACCGCTATCAGTTACTTTGATGACAATGTTTTCATACTGTTGTTGCTCGGTTAGTTTTCCGGTGTATTTCAATACATATTGCATGGATTGCGCTTTGCGTCCGGAACTTTCTCCTATTTTTCCGGGAGCAGCTTCAATATTCTGAGCTCTAAGCGAGGCAATTACGTCATCAGCAGATAATTCGTAAGCATCCAGTCGATGAGGTTTTAGCCATACACGCATGGCATACTCCCGATTACCCATGATCTGTGCATACCCAACGCCTTCAATTCTTTTTAATTCGAGCAGCACGTTGATATCTGCAAAATTGTATATGAATTTTTCGTCGACCGTCGGATCCTTGCTTTTCAGGTTGATATACATCAACATACTGTTTACCTCTTTCTCTGTCGAAACACCCGCTTTAATAACCTCTTCCGGTAGTTCATCCAATACAGTAGCAACTCTATTTTGTACGTTGACTGCGGCGACATCCGGATCGGTTCCGACTTTAAAGAAGATTGTAATGATACTCATACCATCATTTCCGGAAACTGACGTCATATAAGACATTCCAGGAACGCCATTTATAGCTCGTTCAAGAGGTGTTACGACAGCTTTTGCACAAACTTCGGCATTCGCGCCCTTGTAGTTGGTTACAACCGAAACAGCCGGAGGCGCAATATCAGGGTATTGTGTTACAGGTAATCCGAACAGTGCAACCAATCCTAAAAGAACGATAAACAAAGTAATAACCAGTGAAAGTACCGGTCGGTCAATGAATTTCTGGATCATAAGGCTTAACTATCAAAATTTTGTAAGATCCCTTAGAATCTTTTTGATGGGAATGACTTCCTTTTGTATTCTCAGTCCGTCGTTTACAGATTGAATTCCCTCATAAATAAATTGCTCTGATGGAGCAAGTCCATCTGACACGATGTACAGATGAGGTAAACGGTAACTGATCACGATAGGTCGAATTTTAACCTTTCCCTGGGAATCGACGACATAAACGTAGGTTTTGTCTTGTATATCAATTGTAGATTTTTGGGGAATGATCAATGCGCGCTTGAAATTCTTTGCGATGCGGATTTTACCACTTGCACCGTGTTTGATTAACTCACCTGGGTTTTTAAATCGCGCCCTGAAAGCAAGATTCCCGGTTTGATGGTCTATTTGACCATCCATAGTTTCAATAAATCCTTCTACCTCGTGCGTCTGACCATTTGCAAGTATCAAATGTACGTTCCGTTCATGTGAACCTTTTTTTGTCAATTTTGACATGAAATCGAGGTATTCTTTTTCAGAAACGTCAAAGTAGGCAAAGACTTCATTGTTTTGAGAGAGATTTGTGAGAAGCGTTCCTTCCTCCACTAAACTTCCTATTTTGATAGGTAGCCGATCAATCACACCATCAAATGGGGCTCTAATTTTGGTATATGAAAGGACCAATCTGGCATGTTCCTCTTCGGCAAGTGCCTCTTCCACTTTCGCCCGTGATGCCATCAATTTGTTCTTTGCAAACTCCAGCTGCATTTTTGATACCACTCCTTTTTCAACGAGTTCTTTGGTATTTTCAACATCCAACTCATTGTTTTTCACCTCCGCTTGGGCCGATTTAAGTAGCGCACGCCTTTTGGCAAGTTGTTCTTTGTACTCCCGATCATCAATCGAAAATAAGAGTTGCCCTGCTTTCACATGTGCACCCTCATCAACATGGATGTTTTCAAGGTATGCGGTTATTTTGGCTCTGATTTCTATATTCTGTACGGCTTTTATTTCCGCAACATAATCGACAAAGGCATTTGTGTCGATAAGCGCAGCGGTTGTAACAGGAAATTTCTCGAGCGCTTCTTCTTTCTGATCTGATTTACAAGAAAAAAGAGCGGCCATGGCAAATGGCACAAACAGTGTAATGTATTTCATTAATTTCTAAACTTATTGTAAAAATGATATTCACTATCAAATTGATCTCGGGCAATAAGTTTATGATTTAGGAGGAGGACTGGTGAAATCAGACGAAATACCTTCGTAGAAATTAAGGTATAGAAATAGATTTTTGGACGAACGGGTTTGGGTAGTCTTTAAACTACAGT
>JBIITO010000110.1:0-7160 GCA_044340465.1 Crocinitomicaceae bacterium
CACCACCGGCAACCATTACTGGAGCTGCGGCTGCAGGCTCAATGCCATACTCATCCTTAAGGATAGTTGCCAACTCATTTACTTCTTTAACTGTTAAGTTTACTAGCGTTTCCGCGATTTGCTTGATATCAGCCATTTTTATTTGTTTTAAAAAGTTAAATTAAATTTTAAATTATGCTCTTTCTTCGAGCGTTTTAAGAATACCGGCAATTTTACCACCAGCACCTTTAAGTCCAGAAACAACATTTTTAGCAGGACTTTGAAGTAATCCGATAATATCACCAATAAGTTCTTCACGGCTTTTCAGAGATACAAGTGCCTCCAATTGATTGTCACCCAAAAATACAGCTTCATCAATATAAGCTGCTTTCAAAAGCGGTTTTTCACTTTTCCTTCTGAATTCCTGAATTAACTTAGCTGGTGCATTACCCACTTCGCTGAACATGATTGAAGTAGCACCAGCTAGTGCTTCCTTCATATTCCCGAAATCTTTACCTTCGACACGCTCCATTGCCTTTTCAAGCAAGGTGTTTTTAACAACACGCATGCGAATGTTTGATTGGTAACATCTCCTGCGAAGATTGTTCACTACGTCTACAGTTAAGTCAGCTGTATCTGCCAGATAAAAGATGCTAGCACCATTTAGTTCAGTTGCCAGGTCTTCAATGTATTTTGCTTTTTCTTCTCTTGTCATGATGATTTAAGTTATTAAGCAACAACAGACTTCGCATCCACTTGGATACCAGGGCTCATTGTAGAACTCAAGTAAATACTCTTGATGTACGTTCCTTTCGCAGCTGAAGGCTTTAGCTTAATCAAAGTTTGTATCAATTCGTTCGCATTCTCACGAATCTTTCCTCCTTCGAAACTTACCTTACCAACTGAAGAATGAACGATGCCGTATTTATCAACTTTAAAGTCGATTTTACCAGCTTTCACTTCTTCGACAGCTTTACCAACTTCCATCGTTACCGTTCCGGTCTTAGGGTTTGGCATCAAACCTCGTGGACCCAAAATACGTCCAAGAGCTCCAACTTTACCCATTACTGAGGGCATGGTAATGATGACGTCAATATCAGTCCATCCACCTTTAATTTTCTCGATATAATCATCCATTCCAACGTGGTCTGCACCGGCTGCTTTCGCCTCAGCTTCTTTATCAGGAGTGCAAAGTACAAGTACACGTACATCCTTACCCGTACCATGTGGCAAAGCCACAGTACCTCTTACCATCTGATTAGCTTTTCGAGGATCTACACCCAAACGCACGCTAATGTCCACTGATGCATCGAATTTTGTAGTTGAGATTCCTTTAACCAAATCACACGCTTCTGTCAAGGAATAAGGCTTCGCTAAATCATACTTAGCCAAAACCTCTTTTCTTTTCTTAGATAATCTTCCCACAACGATAGTGTTTATTTGCTTACAGGTGCCCCACCACCTTTAACTGTTACTCCCATACTTCTTGCTGTACCAGCTACCATAGTCATGGCAGCGTCTACTGTGAAGCAATTAAGGTCAGGCAGCTTATCTTCAGCAATTGCTCTTACTTGATCCCAAGTAATGGTCCCTACTTTTGATTTGTTAGGCTCAGAAGACCCCTTTTTGATCTTCGTGTGCTCAACAATTTGTACCGCTGCCGGCGGAGTTTTTAATACAAAATCAAATGATTTATCACCATATACAGTGATAACTACAGGTGTCACCTTTCCAGGACGATCTTGCGTACGTGCATTAAACTGCTTGCAAAACTCCATTATGTTAACCCCCTTCGCACCTAGCGCGGGACCAACTGGAGGAGCTGGATTGGCAGCACCACCTTTGATCTGTAATTTGATCAACGCTGCTACTTCTTTAGCCATTTGTTCTCAATTTATGTAGTCAAACATGAGTAAACACGGGAAGCTTAAATCGTGTCCTCACTCCTACGGGTTAATAAAACAATTAAATCTCTTTCTCTACTTGCATGTAACTGAGTTCAAGTAAGTTCTTTCTTCCAAAAATTTTAACCATCACTTTCAGCTTCTTTTTCTCTTCGTTAATCTCATCGATAACACCACTGAAATTGTTGAAAGGACCGTCAATAACCTTAACTGACTCACCCACAACAAATGGAATTTTCATTTCTTCTTCTGACTCAGAAAGCTCATCTACTTTACCAAGAATACGATTCACTTCTGATATTCGCATTGGAACAGGATCCCCCCCTTTCTCGGTTCCTAAAAATCCAATAACGTTCGGTATACTTTTAATAACATGAGGAACCTCACCTACCAACGCCGCCTCCACCAAAACATATCCAGGCAAATATGCCTTTTCCTTCGATACCTTCTTACCGTTACGGATTTGAAAAACCTTTTCGGTAGGTATTAAAACCTGATCTACAAAATCAGTTAATTTCAAACGAGAAATTTCAAGATCAAGATATTCCTTGACCTTTTTCTCTTTCCCGCTCACCGCACGAACTACATACCATCTTTTCTTTATCTCTCCCATGATGCCCTAACTAAAACAAACCATAAATAAAGCCCATCGCTCCTTTCCACATAGATTTCGTATCTCCGGCAATACCGAATCCGAAATCCATCACAAAGATGATTGCTGCAATTATTACCGAAGCAACAACAACAATAATTGTATTACTTTGTAGCTCCTTCCAGGTTGGCCAGGTTACCTCGTGAACCATTTCATTAACTGTATCGCGAAAATAATTTCTGATCTTAGACACGTCTTTCCGTTTTTTTGCACGGGCGGTAGGATTCGAACCCACGACCAATGGTTTTGGAGACCACTACTCTACCAGCTGAGCTACGCCCGTGTAAAAAGGGGAGCGAACTCCCCTTTGAACATTCTATTTATAAACTAATTAAGCTACGATCTCAGTAACCTGTCCAGCACCAACTGTTCTACCACCCTCACGGATCGCAAAACGAAGTCCTTTGTCCATTGCTACAGGAACGATCAACTTAACATTGATTGTTACGTTATCACCTGGCATAACCATCTCACGACCATCCGTCAAGAAGATTTCTCCAGTTACATCCGTTGTACGGAAATAGAACTGAGGGCGATATTTGTTGTGGAATGGTGTATGACGACCACCCTCTTCTTTTTTCAATACATAGATTTCAGCTTTGAACTCTGTATGCGGAGTGGTAGAACCTGGCTTACAGATAACCATTCCACGCTTTATTTGAGTTTTCTCAATTCCACGAAGAAGAAGACCAACATTGTCACCAGCTTCACCTCTATCAAGGATTTTGCGGAACATCTCAACACCAGTAACTGTAGATGTCAATTTAACATCACCCATACCAAGAATCTCAACCGGATCACCGGAGTTGATCACACCTGTCTCTATACGACCAGTAGCCACAGTACCACGACCTGTAATCGTAAACACATCTTCTACCGGCATCAAGAAAGCCTTATCAACGTCACGTGGAGGAAGTTCGATGTACGTATCAACTGCATCCATCAATGCTTCAACCGTAGCAACCCATTTCGGCTCACCATTCAAAGCACCAAGAGCAGAACCTTGAATAACTGGAGCATTGTCACCATCATACTGATAGAAAGAAAGTAATTCACGTACTTCCATTTCAACCAATTCCAAAAGTTCTGGATCGTCAACCATGTCCACTTTATTCATGAACACAACCAAACGAGGGACACCTACCTGACGACCAAGAAGGATGTGCTCACGGGTTTGTGGCATTGGACCATCTGTTGCCGCAACAACAAGAATAGCACCATCCATCTGAGCAGCACCAGTAACCATGTTCTTTACGTAGTCAGCGTGACCAGGACAGTCAACGTGCGCGTAGTGACGATTAGCTGTTTCATACTCAATGTGAGATGTGTTGATAGTAATACCACGTTCTTTCTCTTCAGGAGCGTTATCAATTGAAGAGAAGTCACGCACTTGTGCAAGACCTTTAGAAGCCAATACACTTGAGATTGCCGCTGTAAGCGTTGTTTTACCGTGGTCAACGTGACCGATAGTCCCGATGTTCACGTGTGGTTTGGAACGATCAAAATTTTCCTTAGCCATTGTTCTATTTGTTACGAGTTAATAAAAAAACAAACCTTTGTATACACAAAATTTCACCCTCTTTTGGGTGAAACATCTTTTAATGAGCCAATGACGAGATTTGAACTCGTGACCTCT
This sequence comes from Crocinitomicaceae bacterium, assembly GCA_044340465.1. GTDB lineage: Bacteria > Bacteroidota > Bacteroidia > Flavobacteriales_D > Crocinitomicaceae > M0103. The sequence goes on from JBIITO010000110.1 coordinate 4,172, forward strand.
TCCTTACCAAGGAAGCGCTCTACCCCTGAGCTACACCGGCTTCTTCAAAATTGAGCGGGAGACGAGATTCGAACTCGCGACCCTCAGCTTGGAAGGCTGACGCTCTACCAACTGAGCTACTCCCGCTTAAAAAGTTATTTGTGGGGAGAGAAGGATTCGAACCTTCGAAGGTGAAAACCAACAGATTTACAGTCTGTCCTCGTTGGCCGCTTGAGTATCTCCCCAACAATATGAGCCGATGGAGGGATTCGAACCCCCGACCAGCTGATTACAAATCAGCTGCTCTGGCCAACTGAGCTACATCGGCGTTGGTAATTGTATCAATATTTAAAAGAACTTTTATGTATTTCCCGTTAAATTGGGATTGCAAATTTACGAAAGAAATCTTTTTCTGCAAGGACTTTCGAAAAAAAAATAAGGGAGATCAAATAACCTCCCTCTCTCGTGCTAAGTTCACTATTAAATCACAATACTTTTTCTTTGTGCTTTGCCACTTGCCTACGTAATGCTTCTACCGCCTGATCAGTAGCCTCTTCGAAGGACTTACATTGTTTTTTGGCAAAAAGCTCTTTACCAGGAATGTGAATCTTGATTTCGGTAATCTTATTATCATGCGCATGCTCTTTATCCAATCGAAGAAATACCTCGACACTAATAATATTATCGTAGAATAATTCAATCTTGTTTACTTTTTCTTTAATAAAATTGATCAACTTCTGGTCTGCAGTAAAATGTACGGCGTTCACATTTATTTTCATAACTCTATCTATTAGTGGCCTCTCGGATGTGCCTGTGAATAAATTGCATTTAATTGTGCGAATGAATTGTGCGTATACACTTGCGTCGCCGAAAGATTGGCATGCCCCAAAAGATCTTTCAGAGTTTCCAATCCTGCTCCATTATTCAACATATGTGTTGCGAATGTGTGGCGTAACACGTGTGGACTGCATTTATCCAAACTCGTCATTGAACTAAGGTAGTTATTTATCTTTCGATAAACAAACTTTGGGTAAAGTTTGTTTCCATTATTCAACACAAATACATTTTCATCAGACGGGCGAATTGCACTGCGCAAAGTCAGATAAACATTATATAGGCGCGCCAAATCCTCTGAAATTGGTATCAATCTTTCTTTGTTACGTTTCCCAAGGACTCGTAACGTCTCATCCGAAACATCGGACAGTTTTAAATTAATCAGTTCCGACAAACGTATTCCTGTTTGGTAAAAGAACTCAAACATGAGATCATCCCTTACAACATCAAAATCATTCGTGAAATAATTCACTGATAATGAATTATTCAACTCGCTTTCCTTAGCGAATTGGGGCAATTTTTTAGACGTTTTCGGGCCCCTAATCTTAGCGATTGGATTATCCGTCAACCAGCCATTCTTTTTCATCCATATGAAAAAGCTTCTAAGTGAAGATAGTTTTCGATTTACTGAACATGGACTGATTTTCTGATCAATGAGATGCACCATCCACCCGCGAATCACTGAAGTTCGAACTTCCTTTAAATCCTCCAAAGTTGAAAAAGATCCAAATTCAAAAAATTGTGAAAGATCCTTTTCATATGCCACAATCGTATGTATTGAAAATCGCTTTTCGATCTTTAGATAATTGACAAAATCTTGAACTAACAAAAAAGGAGCCATAGGCTCCTTAACGTAATATATTATAAAATGTTTCTTAAAGTTCTGTTGAGCGCAACTTTTGAACATAAGCTGCTTTGATCTTTTCCTGACGACGAGTTACAGAAGGCTTTTCAAATTCCTTTCTGCCACGAAGTTCTTTCATAACGTTGGTCTTGTCGTACTTCTTTTTGTACTTCTTCAACGCTCTTTCGATATTTTCTCCTTCTTTTACCGGAATGATCAACATATTCTAAAATATTAAATTTTAATTCAAATGGGAGACAAAGATACACTTATATTTCTTTTCAACAAGTGTTATTTCAAAATTTCTCTTGAAATAACCAATTTTTGAATTTCAGATGTTCCCTCGCCAATCGTCATTAATCTTGCATCCCGTAAAAACTTTTCTGCAGGATATTCTTTTGTGTAGCCATAACCACCCATGATCTGCATCGCTTCATTGCCACATTTAACTGCTACTTCACTGGAATAATACTTCGCATATGCACCTTCTCTTGTGACAGATAACTTATTATTTTTTCTATAGGCAGCCTGAAAGGTCAATAACTCCGCAGCCTCAACCTCAGTTGCCATATCTGCCAATTTGAATCCAATTGCCTGAAAATGTGCAATGGGCTGTCCAAACTGCTCACGCTCCTTTGCATATTTGACAGCAGATTCATAAGCTCCGCGAGCAACCCCACAACTTAATGCTGCGATTGAAATTCGTCCACCATCCAATATCTGCATGGCCTGCTTAAATCCTTGTCCAACCTGTCCAATAACCTGGTTTTCGTGAACACGCACATTATCAAAGATCAGTTCCGCAGTTTCACTTGCACGAACACCAAACTTATCCTTGATTTTCACGGCTGAAAATCCGGGAGTTCCTTTATCAATAATGAAAGCAGTGATCCCATTACTATCCAATAATTCGCCTGTTCGAACAAGCACGACAGCAACATCACCAGATAAACCATGTGTGATCCAGTTCTTCGCGCCATTGATCACCCAATATTCACCGTCTTTTACCGCAGTGGTTTTCATTCGCATCGCATCAGAACCAGTATTCGGCTCTGTCAATCCCCACGCTCCGATCCATTCACCTGAGGCAAGTTTGGGTAAATAGTTCTTTTTTTGTTCTTCGTTTCCATGGTAATATATATGCCCTGTACACAATGAATTATGCGCAGCTACACTTAAACCGATACCACCGCATACTTTTCCAAGTTCCATTAATGCTGTGGCATATTCAAAATAACCAAACCCTGACCCACCATACTCTTCAGGTATGTAGATGCCAAGCAATCCCAACTCACCCATTTTCTTCATTGTGTCGACTGGAAAGGATTCCTC
>JBIITO010000111.1:0-7131 GCA_044340465.1 Crocinitomicaceae bacterium
ATGGTTGTTCTCGACGACATCATTATTGCAGGATTAAATGAGAACATTCATAAAAAACCTATTCGAAATGAATGAAGAAAGGAATTCGAACTCAAAAAGTTTTATACTATCGTTTTGTGACGATGTACAAAATTTCCTCCTTCTGCAATCTGTAACGTTGAATGAGTTCAGATGAATAGTGATCCTTCATTCGAAATTCTTCTACTGAAAATCCTGCATCTCTCAACCAATCCGGATAATCACGTGCAAATAATCGCACATGATCCTTTTGCCAATAAAATTTTTCTTTATCATGAGATGAAATGATTGACGGGTCTTCAAGTGTCCTTGCCTTTTGATGATCTTGCGGAACCTGCATGATACCCCAACCATCTGGTTTCATCACACGATGAAGTTCTCTCAAACATTTTTTTGCATCTACTACATGCTCTAGAACATGATTACAAAATACCACATCGAAACGATTATCCTCAAGTGGTATATTGTGAAGATCGAAATGTAGGTCTGCAATGGGAGAAACAAGATCACCGGTGAGATAATTAATATTCGACTGTTTTTTAAAACGACCATGAAAACACTGTTCTGGAGCAATATGCAATACATTCAATCTTTCTGCATTGAAGAAATTGGAATATTCATTTAAATAAAGCCACATAAGCCTATGACGTTCCAATGTTAGATCCTTCGGACAAAGAACATTTTCGCGATGGGCCCTATCTGAGCCATAAGATAAAAAGTGTGAGAACTTACCTCCACAAACCGGACACTCCACATTATCTCCCTTTAAAAAAAGGGGGGCAATCTTTTTAAAGAGGTAACTTAATCTAATAAGTAACGGTCTCGGAAGTGTATTTAAAAGGAATTTGTACAGCTTTTTCATTAAACACAAATTTACTTAAAGAAAGCTGTTCAGACAGCCCTATTTTTTTAAATATGTTACTTTTATCCCTCATTAAAACGGAGCTATGCACCATCTCCTGAAGGTTGTTTTTTCTTAATTCGATTTGTTTCATTTTTTCCAAAAGTATATTTATGTCTCAGGAGCCAATTGCACCAGTCATTCCTAAAAAGCTTACCATCCATAAACACGATCGGACCGACAATTATTTCTGGATGAATGAACGCGATTCAAAACAGGTATTGGATCATCTTGCAAAAGAAAATGCATTTACTCAAGCCTATTTTCAGAACCTGAAACCACTTCAGGAAAAATTGCTTTCAGAATTCGAATCTCGCATCGACCCAAATGAAGTAAGCGCGCCATTTATTCTGAATGGCATTACCTATCAGACCAGAAATGAAGAAGGCAAAGATTACGTGAAGATTGTAGAATATAAAGGTAAAACTCAACAGCTGTTCCTTGATGAAAATGAGCGCGCAAAGGGGAAATCTTTTTACGAACTAGCCGACTGGACACCATCACCTGACAATTCTTTACTTGCTCTTGGTGAAGATTTTATAGGCAGAAGAAAGTATCAGATCACATTCAGAAAAAATAAAGATGGTAAATTTTTGAAAGACAGGATCGAAGATACAGATGGTTCAATTGTTTGGGGAAATGACAACAAAACCATTTTCTATGTAAAGAAAGACTCTCAAACCTTGAGGGAATATCAAGTTTTCAGTCACGTCCTTGGAACTGATCCAATAAAGGATAAACTCGTTTACCAAGAGGATGATGAGAAATACAGCGTACACATCTCCAAATCGACATCAAAACGGTTTGTCTTCATTCATTGTACCAGCTCCACTAAAACAGAAACAAGATTGATCGATGCAAACATTCCTGCAGCCGAGGCCTCGATCTTCTGGAAACGCGACAAAGGACATATTTACGAAGTTGAGCATCATGATGAAGGTTTTTACGTGTTATCAAACAAGAATGCTAAAAATGGTAAAATTCTTTTTTACAAAGACAAAAACAAGGAATCATCTTCTACCGTTCTGATGGATCACGATACAGACCGATTGATCGAAAACATCCAGGTTTTCAGGAATTTCCTCGTTGCAGAGATCCGTCATAACGGTCTACGAAAGATCGAAATAATCCGTTTGGATTCAAAAGAACGTTTTTCCATTGAATTTCCAGAAGAAACTTATTTTACCGGTCTAGGAATGAATGATGACTACGAAACCTCTACTCTTTTTTACTCTTACAATTCGTTAACTACACCGTCCTCAGTTTACCGTTACGATGTGAATTCAAAAAAGAGTACGCTTTGGTTCAGAAATGAATTAACAGATAAATCTTTTAATCCCGATAATTATGAATCTAAACGTATTTGGGCGACAGCAAATGATGGTACAAAAATTCCCGTTTGTCTTGTTTACAAAAAAGGAACAGACCTGAGCCAAGCCCCTTGCTTACTTTACGGTTACGGTTCCTACGGTTATACGCTTCCTGATGTATTTCGCGCCACTCGATTGAGTTTACTCGATCGCGGATTTGTTTATGCCGTGGCGCATATTCGGGGCAGTAAATACATGGGTGAACATTGGTATGAGAACGGAAAATTCATGAAGAAGATTAATACCTTCACTGACTTTATCAATTCTGCGGAGTACCTAGGAATGCAGGGGTATTGTGATCCATCAAGAATCTACGCTCAAGGAGGTAGTGCCGGTGGCCTTTTAATGGGTGCGGTAACCAATATGGCTCCATATCTTTGGAAAGGTGTGATTTCACAAGTACCTTTTGTTGATGTTGTGACAACTATGCTCGATGAATCTATTCCATTAACCGTGGGTGAATATGAGGAATGGGGAAATCCCAATGATGAAGCATATTATTGGTACATGCTGAAGTACTCTCCTTACGACAACGTGCGTAAAATGGATTACCCAGCAATGTACATTACCACTGGCTTTCATGACTCTCAGGTACAGTACTGGGAGCCCATGAAATGGGTTGCTAAGCTTCGTGCTTACCGAACGAATAAGAATCTATTGCTTTTTGATTGCAATATGGATGCAGGTCATGGTGGAGGATCGGGAAGGTCACAGGAAAGGCTTGAAATAGCGAAAGAGTTTGCGTTCCTATTGAATATGGAGGGATTTGAAAAGTAGATCACTAATACTATTTTTTCTTTTTAACCTAAAAAGTATCGCTCATTGTCAAAGTGATACACTTCCGTATTCTCTTTTTAACAAACAATGGGTTGTATATACTGATCTGGGGTTTACTTCAGCTCCCTTTTCCGTCTCCTATCCTTACAGTATGGAAGTTTCCAAACTTCGCTATAGAAATAACTATCGGACAATACTTGGTATCGGAGCTTCGTATAAATGGTTCGCATTGCGCATAGGAATTCCGCTTCCCGGCTACACAAGACCCGTCGCTAAATTTGGGAAAACCAATCCGTTCAACATTGGATTCGATTTTACACTCAAAAAAGTTTATTGCGATGTATCACTATACTATTTCAAGGGATATGCAATAGATAAGGCTTATCTTTGGAATGACACACTGACCTCCTCGTCGCCAAATGATATTCGATCTTCTACAGAAGTGTCTTCCTTTTCCTCGAACGTTTGGTATTTTAACCACAAGGATTTTAAAATGGAGGCCCTTAAGGGAAAAACAGGTCATTACAACCAAAATGTTCATACATGGTACCTAAAGAATACACTGAATATTTTCGGAGTAAGCAATAATAAAGACCCTATAGTACCCATTGATCTATCTGATCCGAATAAACCGAAAACACAGGCAGCTTTTTATTCCGCGGCGGATATTGGGATAATTCCTGGGTATGCTTATGTGGACAGAATCAAAAATTGGCAATTTTCGTTAATGGGTGGTTTAGGAGGCGTAATCCAGTCTAAATTTTACGGAGGACCAGTAACAACAAGAGGTTTCCTTGGACTCGCTCCGCGTTACGATATTCGTTTTCTTGGCGGATATTCCGTCCCAGACTATTTTATCTTTTTACTAACTGATTTTGACAATAAATCGATCCGATTCGGAGATTTGATTTACAGACAAAATTTCTATTCGATCAAGATAGTGGCCGGCAAACGATTTCCGATTAGAAAAAAACAAGTATAACCTCTTCATCTTTGAGGAACAGGCCAGCTATTCCTAAGGACCTCCAGTTTATTTGTAAGAGGATCGAAATAAGCGCCTGAATCCTGATGCAATTCGTGGTAAGGAATACGCAAGATCTCACCTTCTCCTAAAACATAAACCATTAAACGATTAAAGAAGTCTAGATTGAACTCTTGTCCCAATTGCTTGATAAATCGAACAGAAGAATCAATAGAACACCCCGAAGCAGCCAAACGATCTTCATCGGCTGCAATAACTAAAAATCGATCTAAAAGAATAGTCGAATCAGCAGTCATCGCGGAACCATGCGTCGACCAGTTCTTAATAAAAACGGAGAGTTTTATTTGGATTTTTTCCGCCTCATCCTTACTTAGTTCCCGATTCGAACAATAGATCCAAACGCGGGAATCTGAAGGAAGTTCAGGAAAAAGATCTTTAAAGTTCGGCTGCATTGGCAATGAGTTCTGCAACATCAAGAACCTTTATTTCATTTTCCTTCTCAAAATGCTTTACGCCATCTGTCATCATAGTATTACAAAACGGACAACCAGTGGCTATGACGTCAGGATGAATTTCCAATGCATCTTCTGTGCGTTCGATGTTCACCTCCTTATTCCCTTTCTCTGCCTCTTTGAACATTTGAGCGCCACCGGCACCACAACAAAGTCCGTTGGATTTGCAGCGTTTCATTTCAATGAGCTCAGCATCCAGCTTTTCGATCAACTCTCTTGGGGCATCGTAAACGTCATTGGCTCTGCCTAAATAACATGGATCATGGAAAGTAATCTTCTTTCCTTTGAACGTTCCACCACCCTTTAAAGCCAATTTACCAGTATTTATTAGGTCCTGTATTAGTTGCGTATGGTGAATTACATCATAATTACCACCAAGCTCCGAGTATTCATTCTTCAATGTATTAAAGCAATGCGGGCAAGCTGTAACGATCTTCTTTATCTCATATCCATTCAATACCTGAATATTCATCATAGCTTGCATCTGAAAAGTAAACTCGTTACCTGCTCTTTTAGCGGGATCCCCGGTACAATTCTCTTCTGTTCCCAGAACCGCAAACTTCACATTGCAATGATTCAGGATCTTGACCACTGCCTTGGTGATTTTTTTTGCCCGATCATCAAAACTGCCAGAGCATCCTACCCAAAACAAAACATCAGGAGATTCGCCGGATGCAAACATTTCTGCCATCGTTGGAACTTTCAATGCGCTCATATTCCTTTAAATAAATTATTCTTCAAAAACTTGTATGTTCACACTCTTTTCAATAAGATCAGTGAATTTACCCTCATAACGAGTTGCCCTTACAATGTGGTTGTCAATCCAGTGATAGTTCCCTCCTCGCGGTTTGCCCATGAGCATTCCATGATATCGAAAACCACTTTTCTTTAACCATTCTTCAGTTACTTGACGATGCTCTTCAAGTCTGGAAGTAAAAAAAGTGATTACGTGGCCTTCATCGAACCACTTATTCACTGTTTCAAGCGCATCTGGATATAATGCAGCAGTTGCCATTCTTTCAGGTTCTTCATTAGGGATATCATCACAAATGGTTCCATCTATATCAATCAAATAATTTTTGACATTTTCAGGAAGCACCGGGGATAATTGCTTTCCGTTCTCTTTTAGCTGAAGCAGTTTCACTTTTTTTTTAGTCTTCATTTGCCCAATTTAAACGATCGTTTGGTGAAAATTGCCATGGCGCACCGTTGTTCTCAATATTCGTTAGCATCCCGGTAAGTTCCGTTGGCATTTTTGATTCTTCCATTACCACATAACGTCTCAGATCTACTATGATGGATAAGGGATCGATATTTACAGGACATTCCTGCACACATGCATTGCATGATGTACAAGCCCAAATTTCTTCCTCTGAAATATAATCACCGAGTAATGATTTACCATCCTGATAATCTTTACCATGTTTACGAATATTTTCGCCGACTTCAACCAAACGGTCCCGGGTATCCATCATGATCTTTCTGGGTGACAACTTTTTGCCTGTAATATTGGCCGGACAGGAGGAGGTACATCTACCACATTCTGTGCAAGAATAGGCATCCAGTAAATTTTTCCATGTCAAATCAGTGACATCTTTGGCACCAAATCGTTGCGGTTCACCAACTGCTTCTGACTGAGCAGCAAACGGATCTGCGTTTGGGTCAAGCATTAGCTTTACTTCGGCTGTGACCGATTCCATATTAGTGAATTTTCCTTTACTATTTAAGTTTGAATAATAGGTATTCGGAAACGCTAAAAGAATGTGAAGGTGTTTAGAATAAGGCAGGTAATTCAAAAAGGCAAAAACCATTATTATATGTCCCCACCACCCTATTTGTTCCAGAAGATGCAGTGTATGAGTATCCATTCCTTCAAAAAAAGCAGGGCCAATTAAACTTGATAATATAAAGCCATAACTATTAGAAGTCTGTAGATTCATCAAGGCTTCATCTGCACCGTTCATAGTGAAGATACAAGCGACAAGTATTATTTCCATAATAAGAATCAGATTAGCATCCTTAGTTGGCCAGCCTTTCAATTCCTGCATATTAAATCGAGGTAATTTAAGTAGATTTCTTCGGGAAAGAAACGCAAATGTCGCAATTAGCGCACCCAATGATAAGAACTCAATAAAGCTTATGATCAACGTATAAAAACCACCAAGTGAATTTCGGAAAGTCCGATGTCCACCAGTCAAACCATCCGCTACGATCTCTATTAATTCAATCTGAGTAATAACAAATGTTGCATAGATCAACAAATGTAATAAGGCGGGCAATGGACGAGTAAACATTTTCTTTTGTCCTAAAGCGACAAAGATCATGGTTTTCCATCTTTCAGAAGACCTGTCAGACCTATCAATTGATCTGCCCAGAAGAATGTTTGATCGGATCTTCATTGCATTGAACACGAACAAACCTGTTCCTGCGGCGAGTAAAAGAGCGAAAGTGATAATTGAAACCATAAGCAAAACTAATTGGTATTGGTTGAATCCAGTATTTCGTGTAATTTCTGTTCTTCGGAAGGACTTAAAGGCACCCCTTTAGTTTTTGCTCCAAAGATGGAGAAAT
>JBIITO010000112.1:0-7097 GCA_044340465.1 Crocinitomicaceae bacterium
GCGAAGAAAGATACTCTTAAAGATAATTTGAACTGGGAATATGCTCCCTCGCTGGAAAGTACTTCTCACATCCGTCTTCTGGAAAAATACGATTTGTACATTGATGGGAAATGGGTGAAACCATCCTCTAATGCCTATTTTGAGACAATTAATCCTGCTACTGAAGAGGTGTTGGCCGAAGTTGCACACGGCAATGCCGCAGACGTAGATAAAGCCGTGAAAGCAGCACGTAAAGCCTTTAGAGAGTGGAGTAAACTTTCAGGTTCGGAACGCGGAAAATACCTTTATCGTATTGCGCGACTTATACAAGAAAGAGCAAGGGAGTTTGCCGTCATTGAAACGCTTGATTCCGGTAAAACTATTCGTGAATCTCGTGATATGGATATTCCATTGGCAGCTAATCACTTCTTTTATTATGCGGGATGGGCGGATAAGTTGGAATATGCTTTTCCGAATAGAATCGTTTCACCAATTGGTGTTGCTGGTCAAATCATTCCCTGGAATTTCCCATTAGTGATGGCAGCCTGGAAAATTGCTCCCGCTTTGGCTGCAGGAAACACCATCGTCTTAAAGCCTGCGGAAACCACACCGTTAACTGCATTGAAACTAGCAGAGATTATACATGATGCTGGTTTGCCCGTAGGTGTGGTCAATATCGTTACTGGACATGGAGATACTGGTGCCGCACTGGTAGATCATCCGGATGTTGATAAGATCGCATTTACAGGGTCAACTGGAGTAGGTAAACGAATTCAAAAAGCAATTGCGGGAACGGATAAAAAAGTGACATTAGAGCTCGGCGGTAAATCTGCTAACATCATCTTTGACGATGCACCAATCGATCAGGCTGTGGAAGGAGTGGTGAATGGGATATTCTTTAATCAAGGACATGTCTGTTGCGCAGGTTCGCGTCTTTTTGTTCAAGAGAATGTAGCTGATTTGGTGATTCGTAAATTACGTCATAGGTTGGATTCTCTATATGTTGGTGATCCGCTGGATAAGAATACAGATATCGGTGCCATCAACTCAAAGGAGCAATTACAGACAATCAAAAAGTACATCGAGATTGGTAAAAAAGAAGGTGCGGAAATGTATCAGCCGAAATGCGTAATCCCCTCTAAAGGATATTATTGTGCTCCTACCATCTTTACCAATGTAGCCCAATCTAGTTTAATCGCACAGGACGAGATTTTTGGCCCTGTACTTACGATTCAAACCTTTCGCACAGTAGATGAGGCTGTCCAAAAAGCTAACAATTCACCCTATGGCTTAGCTGCAGGAGTCTGGACGGACAAAGGCGCCAGAATCTTCAATCTTACCACCAAATTGCGTGCGGGTGTGGTGTGGGCCAATACATACAATAAATTTGATCCTACGTCACCTTTCGGTGGCTACAGGGAAAGTGGTTTCGGTAGAGAAGGTGGTCTGCATGGATTACAGGCATACGTGAAATTGAGTTGATATGACAAGATTGGAAATTCTGAAAACATACAAATTATACATCGGTGGCCAGTTCCCTAGAACGGAATCAGGAAGGTATTACCCATTGATTGATAAGAACGGGAATACGTTAGCCAATATCTGTTTGTCATCTCGAAAGGATGCCAGAAATGCAATTCAGGCTGCACGAAAAGCATTTGGTCCTTGGTCGGAAAGATCAGCCTTTAATCGTGGGCAGATCCTTTATCGCATTGCAGAAATGCTTGAAGGCAGAAAGGACCAGTTTGTCGGTGAATTAATTGCTCAGGGCTCAACAAAAACGAATGCCGAGAAGGAATTGGACCTATCTATTGACAGAATTGTTTATTATGCGGGCTGGTGTGATAAATATGTTCAGGTGCTTGGTTCAGTGAATCCCGTGGCATCTTCGCATTTTAATTTTTCAGTTCACGAGCCTATGGGAGTAGTGTGTATTTTTGCTCCTCAGGAAAATTCTCTGTTAGGACTGGTTTCGGCAGTTTTACCAGCAATAGCAGGTGGTAATACATGTGCTGTGTTGGCTTCTGAGAAATTACCGTTGAATGCCGTGACATTTGCCGAGGTACTCAATTCATCTGATTTACCTGGAGGCGTGGTTAATATATTGACAGGAACAAAGAAGGAAGTCGTTCATACATTTTCAACCCACATGGATGTCAATGCTATTTGGTTTAGCGGGTCAGACAAGGAAACAATAAAGTCTATACGTGAAAATGCCTCACTGAACGTAAAGAGGGTGCTTGTTTATGACAAAGAATGGATGAAAAAGGATGCTCAGGATTTATATATGATCTCAGACCTTCAGGAGTTAAAAACCACTTGGCATCCGATCGAAAATATTGGAGGAGCAACAAGTTCATACTGATATTAACAATACTAGCCCATTAAAAAAATCCCCGAAACGTGTTTCGAGGATTACCATATCATGTTTGAAAAATTATCCTATCAGATTGCTGTAGGCTAAAGCATCTAGAAGTCCTGCTATTTGTGAAGTATCAGACAATTTCACTTTGATCATCCATCCGTCACCGTATGGGTCAGAGTTTACCAATTCCGGATTTGATTCAAGGTTTGTGTTGAATTCGATGATCTCACCACTCAAAGGCATGAACAGATCGGAAACTGTTTTTACAGCTTCCACTGAACCAAAAACCTCTTCTTGGTCGAGTGTTTCTCCTTCTGTTTCAATTTCAACATATACGATATCACCCAATTCACCTTGAGCAAAATCTGTGATGCCTACCAAAGCGATATCACCTTCAATGCGCACCCATTCATGGTCTTTCGTGTACTTTAGATTTTCAGGAACATTCATTCTGTTTGAATTTTGAGCAAAAGTATAATTTTTCCATTGCCATGAGCGCTTTCATCAGCTTTAATTCTTCACATTTTCCAGTCAGATTTGAACAGCTGCCGCAAGTTGGTTTCCCTGAGGCATCTTCATTTTTGTTATTTTTGTCCGCTATGGTAAATCAGGATCAACTCAAAGAAATTTTAGGTCGGATAGAGGCTATTGCTGCCTATCTCAAGATTGGTGATAAACGTTTACAATTGCAGGAAGAAGAATTGCGTACACAAGATCCAACTTTCTGGGATGATCCTAAAGCGGCAGAAAGCCAAATGAAATCCATCAGAACGCTGAAATTCTGGATTGATGCCTATGTCCGATTGAAAACTGCTTTTGATGATCTTGAGGTTTTGATTGAATTCGCTAAAGAAGGTGCGGCGGAGGAAGATGAAGTCGATGAGGTGTATAAATCATTGTTAGTCGAAGTTGAAGAACTGGAACTTAAGAATATGCTTTCCGGAGAGGAAGATTCCCTTAGTGCTGTTTTGCAAATCACAGCAGGGGCCGGAGGAACCGAAAGTTGCGATTGGGCATCCATGCTCATGCGCATGTACATGATGTGGGGTCAAAAGAATGGGTATAAACTTAAGGAACTCAACTTCCAGGAAGGCGATGTCGCGGGTGTGAAAACAGTCACGCTTGAATTTGAGGGTGAATTCGCATTTGGATATTTGAAAGGGGAGAATGGTGTTCATCGTTTAGTTCGTATTTCTCCATTCGACTCCAATGCGAAACGTCATACCTCTTTCGTTTCCGTTTATGTTTATCCGTTAGTGGACGACAATATCGACATAAATATCAATCCGGCAGATATTACCTGGGATACTTTCAGATCTGGTGGTGCAGGTGGCCAGAACGTTAACAAGGTGGAAACTGCAGTTCGTTTGAAGCACGCGCCTTCAGGTATCATCATTGAAAACTCGGAATCGCGTTCTCAGTTGGCTAACAAAGAAAAAGCCATGCAATTGCTCCGTTCGCAGTTGTACGAGCTTGAATTACGAGCCAGAATGGAAAAGCGAAGTGAGATCGAGGCTGGAAAGAAAAAGATCGAATGGGGTTCACAGATCCGTAATTATGTTATGCATCCGTACAAATTGGTGAAGGATGTTCGGACAGGCTATGAAACCGGTAATGTCGATGCCGTAATGGATGGAGATATCGGCGAATTCCTCAAGGCTTTTCTCATGATGTATGGGGGAGAATAAATTCAGTTTGAGTTTAAGAAATTAGGGGTCAAAATCATTTTGAATCTAGGATTTATTCGCAATAAAACCACAAGAATACATTAATTTCATACCCTATTTTTTACAACATGTCTAAACGTATTCAAGTCCTTCATAATCCGCGCTGTTCTAAAAGTAGATGTGCACTTACGTTTCTAAGAGAACGAGACAAATCATTTGAAGTGTTGGAATATCTGGATAAACCTTTGTCTAAGGAAGTGATGAAAGCACTATTAAAAAAGCTAAATATTCGGGCTGAACAATGGATCCGCAAAAATGAGGAAGACTATAAGACTCATTATAAAGGCAGAACATTGACGGATGACGAATGGATCGATGCCATGTTGAGATTTCCGAAACTAATTGAACGCCCTGTCGTAGTAGTAGGTGACAAAGCAGTAATTGCTCGTCCCGACAAACGTATTTTAGAGATTCTATAATTCCTATTGGATAAATGAGAACCAAATATATTGACCTGATCGACCAGACTTTTGACTTTCCTCAAAATGAATTTCATTTAAGGGAAGATCGTTTATTTTTTCACGGGATTGATCTCATGCGTTTGATTAGTGATTACGGTACTCCGTTGAAATTTAATTATTTACCTCAGATTTCTAACAACATTCAGCGTGCAAAAGGATGGTTTCGGGAGGCAATCAGTAACCTCGGTTATTCGGGGAACTATTATTATTCGTACTGTACCAAAAGCAATCACTTCTCATTTGTTTTGGATGAGGTCATGAAAAATGATGTGCACATTGAAACATCGTCAGCTTTCGACATTGATATCGTAAAGAATTTATACAGTTCCGGAAAACTTACTTCGGGAAAATATGTCATCTGCAACGGATTTAAGCCCAAGCAGTATATTGACAATATTATCGATCTGATTAATGACGGTAACTTAAATGTTATACCTGTTGTTGATAACACTCAGGAGCTCAGTGAGATACTTTCCAAAACAGAGAAGAATGTTAAAATAGGAGTTCGAATAGCATCTGAAGAAGAGCCGAAATTCGAATTCTATACTTCCAGATTGGGGATAAGATACCGCGAAATTGTTCCTTTCTACAAGGCAATGTTGATGGATAATCCGCGTGTAGAAGTCAAAATGCTACATTTCTTTATCAACACGGGAATCAATGATAATGCCTATTATTGGAACGAATTGACTAAGTGTTTACGCATCTACAGTGATCTAAAGAAGCTTTGTCCTTCACTCGATTCTTTAAATATCGGTGGTGGTTTCCCAATTAAGAAATCGCTGGCTTTTGATTTTGATTACGCCTACATGGTTCGGGAGATCTTAACCCAAGTTCAAAGGGTTTGTACAGAAAACGATATCCCAGAACCTAATATTTTCACGGAATTCGGTTCGTTTACAGTTGGTGAAAGTGGAGGAGCTATTTTTTCTGTTTTGCATCAAAAGCAGCAAAATGACCGAGAGAAATGGAACCTGATCGATTCTTCATTTATGACCAATCTTCCTGACACATGGGCAATCAATCAGCGTTTTATTATGCTACCGATCAATCGATGGAACGATGACTATGAACGTGTGTTGCTCGGTGGTCTGACGTGCGACAGCGATGATTATTATAATTCCGAACAACACTCTAATGCGATCTACCTGCCGAAGTTTGATAAAAACAATCCATTGTATCTAGGATTCTTCAATACAGGAGCATACCAGGAAACGATTGGTGGTTTTGGAGGATTAAAGCACTGCCTCATTCCTGAACCAAAACATATTCTTATTCAACGAGATGAGGATGGCAAATTGCAAACGACGTTATTTAGTGAAGAACAAACGGCTGATGATTACCTTAAAATCCTAGGTTATAATCAGCATTAATGCTTCATTGAACGAACTAAATAATTATTTTTACAAACTCAAAGGACTACCTTATTTATCTATGAAACTCAACAAGATCTTACTTCGCTCAAATTCAAAATTCTCTGTTGTACTTAACACATGGGCAAATGAGAAGGGGTATGAGGTAGAAGATTTCGATGATAAAACCGAAAACCCCACAGAGGGGGTAGACGGGCTGGTTATTTTTACCCAAAACCAAACTATAGATAAAGAGATTCTTGAATTTCGTGATATGTTTGATCATAGACAAAAACCGGTTCACAAGATCGATATCAACGGCACATTGATTGTTGGAATTTCTAATCTGGATCTTTGGATAGAGCGGAATAAGTGTAAAAAGGTATTATTTATCGGAGCAGATAACTTGTTGGAGAATATGAATCTCGTTCGCTACATGGAGCACCTGAAATAGTGTTATTTTGAGCTTTTTCTCGTTTTGTTTTTTATTCCTTTAAACGGTTCACGTTGGATCGATCTCGGAAGGCAGTTGTTATAGGAGCCGGTGTAGCTGGTATTGCCGCTTCCATTCGTCTTGTTGTTAAAGGATATAAAGTCGAAGTATTTGAAGCTAACGATTATCCTGGAGGAAAATTATCGGCGTTTCAACTCGGTAACTATCGTTTCGATGCAGGCCCGTCCTTGTTTACGCTACCGCATCTGGTGGATGAGCTGTTTACCTTAGCCAATAGAAATCCAAGAGACTATTTTAATTACTACACTTCAAAGACAGCATGTCATTATTTTTTTGAGGATGGCACATTTTTACCTTTTTCGGCTGATCAGGATACCTTGTTGAAGAATGTGGAAAAAATACTTAAGGTCGATGCTACTCCTTTGAAGGAACATCTTGAACGAAGTCGTTACATCTATCACAAAACAAAGTCAACTTTTCTTGAGCGATCCCTGCATCGTCGATCCACCTATTTATCAAGAGAAATTCTTTCGACTATAGCAGCCATACCCAATTTACAGTTGTTCACAACGATGCATGAGGCAAATGAGCGACGATTGAATCATCCGAAACTCGTGCAGATTTTTGATCGCTATGCGACATATAATGGATCCGATCCCTATCAAGCACCAGGGATACTTCAGATTATTCCACATTTGGAACATGGGATCGGTACGTTTTTTCCTAAGGATGGGATGCATGGAATTACGAACGCATTAG
>JBIITO010000113.1:0-7091 GCA_044340465.1 Crocinitomicaceae bacterium
AGCCAAAAACCAATGATAATGGTTTGGCGAGTATTGAAATAGGAGGGGGAACACCTGTTACATCTACCTTTTCAGCGATCAATTGGGCGAATGGACCTTATTTTGTAAAAACAGAAACCGATCCAGCGGGTGAGACAAATTATAGTATTACAGGAACAAGCCAGTTGTTGAGTGTGCCCTATGCTTTGTTTTCTGGTTCGGCCTCCACAGCAGGCAATGGAGTGCCAAGTGGAGGTACTGCTGGACAGGTTCTTACTCTTTGTAACGGGGTGGCAACCTGGACTACCGGCGGGCAGTGTCCACCCATAGACGGTAGCATCACCATCCTCGATTGCGCCTCGGCCATCAACGACGGAAGTTTAACTTCCGGTATAGCAGCGAGTGGTGTGAACTCTATTGTTCCTTACGATGGAGGGAACGGAGGACCCTACAATGGACAAACCGTTGTATCCACTGGAGTGACCGGATTAACGGCCACACTAACTGCTGGAACATTCGTCGACGGAAACGGTAGTTTAGCTTATACCATCACAGGCACACCAAATGGTAGTGGCAACGCAATTTTTGAACTAAGCGTAGGTGGTAAAATGTGTAGTTTGACAAGAATGGTAAATGCGAGCAGTGGCATTGAGAGCAATGCAGGGGATGGGGTTACCTTAGATGGTTACAAGTACCCCAGTGTTAGATTGGGTAACGGCCAAGAATGGATGGCAGAAAACCTAAGAACCTCTGTTTATGCCAATGGAGACATAATCCCCAATGTAATATCAGTTGCCAGCTGGTCGAACTTAAACTCAGGCGCCTGGGCACATTATGAGAACAACAGCAGCAACGAAAACTCTTATGGTAAATTGTATAATTGGTATGCTTTAGTTGATCCTCGCAATATTTGTCCTACTGGTTGGCACGTGCCTAGTGATGCAGAATGGACTGCGTTAATAGCTTATTTGGGTAGTGACGTTAGTGCAGGTGGCAAAATGAAAACTATCGGTACGCAATATTGGCTAAGTCCAAATCAAGACGCCACCAACGAGAGTGGTTTTTCAGCTCTTCCGGGCGGTCTTCGTGACGAATCAGGTTCCTTCGGTAGTGTTGGTGAGGGCGCTTACTGGTGGGGGCTTACGCAGTTCGATGATCTATATGCCTATCTCCGTTATTTGAGTAATAACGATGGAAGCGTATACAGTTTCAACTTTGATAAGCGATTCGGTTTGTCTGTCCGTTGCCTTAAGGATTAATTTTACCCTGAGTTTATAGAAGGGTCATTTGATTCATTTGACCGTTTGATTATTTACCGATAAGTGGTCGACTTACTTGAGCTAAGCATGAGGCGGATATATGCGCTGATACTCCTAGTCTCCTTAGTATTTGCAATGCTTCAGTGGGTTGTCTGAAATATTGTTGATCAAGTCCAAAAGTTGGAGTTAGGTATAAATTTGCTCCAATAAAATTAAGAGGAGTTACTGAGTTCAAAGAAGCAATATTTTGGCGAAATGGTAGGAATAAAGAATAAGCTATTGAAGGCAACTCAACGAATCGCTCCCCTATTTGTTTACTGATTTTTTAGTGTCATACCTAGATCACTTCGTCCGAAAGCGATATTTTACTATTCGCGGAATGGAGTATAATTTAGTTTGGATATCGAAGTTGAGAGGGGGTGGAATAAACCAACTTTCCATTGTACGGTATAAATCCTACAACGAAGAATTCGGCATTTTCCAAGATACAAAAAAGCATTAGTTACACGTCGTTTAAAACACCGTTGAAATCTTACTTGATATCGCAGTATTTCTATTCGACGGTGGCGTTAATTTTGTTAACATTACGTGTCAATCGGCTCCGCAATGAAAAGCATATCCTTGCTTGTTTTTGTATTTCTTACGATGTGTATTAGAACTCAGGTTCTGATTCCGGCGAATACGCGTGCCGATCTTGGGTTAATTCAAAAAGATTTTATTCACAACAAGGGTATTCCATCGAAAGACATCTTGGATCGCTTTGCCGTGTATTTGAACAAGGGAATCTATTATGTCTCCTTTCTTGGAGAAAAAAAGGAAGGGTTTTTACGATCTGAGTTAGCACTTCGAGGGATCATTTGTGGTACAGAGATTGGTCCTGTTGTTTCGCTTCGAATTCCAATAACTGAGTTGAAAGATATATCGGGTTTGAAGGGGTTGAGATCCATTCAGCTTGCGGGTAAGATCAGGCCTTTAATTGTTAGGGAGACGAAGGTGGTGAAATCGGACAGCGCACCGCTTGGAATCAGTTTACCGAAAGGATACTCAGGTAAGAATGTATTGATTGGGATCACGGATTGGGGATTTGACTATTCCTCTCCCTTGTTCTATGACACACTTTTGAGGCAAACACGCATTCTGGCTGCCTGGGATCAATTTAAATCATCCGGACCTCCTCCCTCAGGATATACTTATGGCACAGAATATTCTTCTTTACCTGAATACCACGATATCGGAACTGATACGTTGAATCACTTCGGATATGCCGCTCACGGAACACAAATTTCAGGAATTGCCGGCGGAAGTGGAGCAGGTACACCGTACAGAGGTATTGCTTTTGATTCACAGTTTTTGTTTGCCTCTTTTCTGGCGGACGAGGCTTCTGTATTAGATGCTTGGGAATGGATGTATCAAAAGTCGCTTTCAGAATCGAAACGATTGGTCATCCATTTGAGTTGGGCCGTTTACACAAAAGGTACATTAGACGGAACTTCCTTGCTTAGTCAGGCAATCGATGCTTATTCCTTCCAGGGAGTGATTTTTTGTAATTCAGTAGGAAACGAGGGGGATGTGAACTTTCATATCAAGAAAGATTTTTCAAATGATTCTATTCTGACTACGATTCGGTTTAATGATGATAAAGTTAAATTCAAGTTGCACGGACAAACGGTGTATGCTTGGGGAGAGGCCGGAAATTCTTTTGAATGTGGTTTGCAGGTGTATAGTAGTAATGGAAATATATTATTTTATGAAACACCTTATTACTCTACGGCTACCACAGTAAATTACATCGACACATTTTTAGTTTTCAATCGGGATACGATCTATTATAACCTTTCCGCAGATGCGTCTCATCCACAAAACGGAAGACCTCAAATGCGTTTAGGAGTCAACACAAACTCTTCATTGCGAGTGCTGTTCAAATCGCGTTCTGCATTCGGTAGAGTTCATTACTGGAATGTTACAGAACAATATCCCGAAATGGGAAGGGATGGAATGCCATTTGATGTATCCGGTAAGGGTACAGTCGCAGGGGACAAGACCAATGGAATAAGCGAACCTGCTTGCACGAATAGTATCATAAGCGTTGCGGCTTATGTTAGGCCGTTTATCACCGATAGAGGAGTGGCTGCTGGCGGAACAATCTCTTCCTTTTCAAGTATTGGCCCAAGGTATGATGGGGTGTTGAAACCCGAGATTGCAGCTCCGGGTGAAAATGTGCTATCATCTTTGTCTTCTTGCGGTTTTCATAAGAATGGTACCATGACATCTGAAGATTTGAAGGATAGGTCAGACTCAATCGCGAGTTTTTCAGGCATGTCCATTGCCGCTTCTGTCGTTACAGGTGTGATAGCACTTATTTTAGAAGCAAATACATATCTCTCATCCGAACAGATCAAGCACATTATTACGGAAACAGCGAGTGAAGATCAATTTACCGGAGTTGTCCCTATAAACGGAAGTCCTCAATGGGGTTGGGGTAAGATCGATCCAATCGCAGCTGTGAAACTGGCTTTAATAACTGTAGGTACAGAATCGACTGAAATGGAGATTGACTGGGCTGTTTTTCCGAATCCGGTTAATAATCGGTTATTTTTTACGATTGTGGATGAACTGCCAAAGCAGGTTCAACTTACTGATGTGCATGGCAAGACATTCACTCGAAGGATAGAGAATGACTCATTGTATGTCGGTGATCTGAATCAAGGCACCTATTTTATCCGAATAGAACGTAAAGGAAGAATCCAGCAAACCCGTTTTGTCAAGAATTGATGGAAATCCGAAACATAAAACTGGATGAGCTGACTATTGTGACGCAACTCGCCCATGCGATTTGGCCATCTACCTTTAAAGATATTCTTTCACCGGAGCAGCTCCATTACATGCTCCAAAGAATGTATTCAGACGAAACACTTCAATCTCGGTTTCGTCGTGGAAATGTTTTTTTAATCATGGAAGCAGGGAAGAAACCTGTTGGTTTTATGGAAATAGAGGCTCATTATCCACAACTGGAACAGCTGAAAATACACAAGCTCTATGTGCTACCTGCAATTCAAGGAAAAGGTGCAGGGCGTAAGTTTCTTGAAAAAGCCAAATCACTTGCTTTGGAAATCGGTTTAAATGAGCTTACACTAAATGTGAACAGATACAATAAATCCATTGACTTTTATTTTCGAATGGGGTTTTCCATCGAAAAGGAAGAAGACATCGCTATCGGTAATGGTTACCTGATGGAGGATTACGTTATGACTTTGTCGCTGATACGTTAATTTTTTTACCGCAATCAAAATGTCCTTTCGGACAAGAGGGATAGCCATGAAGTCCGCAAGGTTTGCATGTTGGTTTTTCCATTGTTTCAACGATTTCACTATCCGTTGACAAAGGTCCAAATCCAAAATCGGGAGTTGTTGAACAAAAGAATGCTGTCACCGGTGCATTCACGGAAGAAGCCAGATGCAAAGGTCCGCTGTCATTGACATAGGTCCGTTTCGCATCCCTGATAAGAGCAACTGACTGCAATAGTGAAAGTTTTCCGGCCAGATTTACAGCATTGGTTAATTCACTTCGGTCAATGATTCGTTGGCAAAGATCCTTGTCTTCAGCTGCGCCCAATAAGTAAAGTTTACCTTGAATCGATTTAAGAACAAGCAACTCTACCCATTTTTCTTCGGGTAACTGCTTGGTGAACCAAACGGATGCAGGCGCGAAGCAATAATAGGCTTCGTCTTTGTATGTCTGTACAGACGCTTCGTTTTCACTTCCCGGATACAGCACTGGTCGAACGAATGAATGTGCGCCGAACTCAGCAATCAAAGATAGGTTTCTTTCTACTTCGTGTGTGCCATCTCCGATATGGTGACTAAATTTTTTGGTAAAGAACAGCGAAAAGGGATTTTTCTTGAATCCATACGTTTTCTTTGCCCGGGAAAGAACTGTCAGAATCCCAGAACTACCGAATCGATGGAAATTAAGAGTAAGATCATACTTCCTACTTATGAATTCCTTTCTCAAACGTATGATTTCTTTCAATTTTCCTGCTTTTTTGTCAAATTGCAACAAACCACTAATATTCGGATCATTTTCCAGCAAAGAGGCATTTCCTTTTTTTACTAAGACATCGATCTCCGCCTTAGGGAATAGGCGTTTAAGTTCAGAAATAACAGGAGTTGCAAGGATGACATCCCCGATGAAAGCTGTTTGTATAACCAGTATTCTCCGCACGGATCAAAGGTACTTCCTTTTCGATAAGTTGTTGTGTGTTTTTATAGGATCATCAACTGCACGCGGAAGTTTTTGCGCTACTGCCTTTTGTTGCCATGCCTGTACTCTTCATTCTTTGTGTAAAAATGGCTGGATTACGACTCAGTGCGTAACTTTTGGCGCGAGTCTATTTTTTGAATTGCTGAAAACGAGGAGTATTTTTATTTTGAAGTATGGTAGATCTGAAAAAAGTATAAATTTGTGAGTAAAAATCTGGCTACTATGCAATTACACGGATCAAGAACTACTGTTATGCTACTTTCAGGTATATTTTGTGTAGCTATTTCTTTTGCTCAGCAAACTGTTATTTCTTCTGGCGGAACAGCTACAGGCTCTGGTGGAAGTGCTACATACAGCATTGGTCAGGTTGTTTACACGGCGTACAGCGCTAATTCCGGGAGTGTTTCCCAGGGGGTACAACAAGCATATGAAATTTATGTTCTTAGTGTAGAGGACCTCGCGATCAATCTGTCAATGGATATCTATCCGAATCCCACTTCTAATCAATTAACACTGCGTGTTTCGGAACTGAAAGGGGAGAACTTGTCTTATCGGTTGATCGACATGCAAGGAAAAAAGCTGAGTTCAGGTGATATTGGGACAACGCAAACCCCAATAGATGTGCGTGATCTGGAAAGGGGCAGCTATTTTCTAACTGTTTTTATGCAAGAAAACAAGAAAGTTCAATCCTTTAAAATCATCAAAAATTAATTTATCATGAAGAAATTTTACACAATCTGTCTTGCTGGATTAACAGCATTCATTTTTTTGCCAAAGCAGCTTAGTGCGCAAGTACCAAACAGAATGAGTTACCAGGCTGTGATACGTAACACTCAAAATGTGCTTGTCACCAATAAGGATGTTGGAATGCGTGTGAGTATTTTGCAGGGAACGGCAACCGGAACTGCTGTTTACGTAGAAACACACAAGCCAAAAACCAATGATAATGGTTTGGCGAGTATTGAAATAGGAGGGGGAACACCTGTTACATCTACCTTTTCAGCGATCAATTGGGCGAATGGACCTTATTTTGTAAAAACAGAAACCGATCCAGCAGGTGGTTCAAATTACAGCATTTCTGGAACAAGCCAGTTGTTGAGTGTACCCTATGCTTTGTTTGCAGGCAACCTGATAAACAATGGTGGTAAGCAAACCTTGGTTTTGAGTGACGACGTGACGGATGCACAAGCAGCTGCAATTATTGCTGCAGAAGTTGGACCAAATACGCAGGAAATAAAAATCATTGGTACAACACAATTGACACAAGTTGATTTAAGCATGATTAAAACAGCGATAGAAATTGTTGTAGATAATAATGAAGTTTTGACAACTGTTAATTTAAGTGGATTAATAAGAATGGACGGTGATATTAGTTTTAATGATTGTCCCTTACTAAGTAACTTGAATCTTTCCTCATTGGAAAAGATTACAACTGGTGATATGAATATCGAAAATACTGCTTTGACATCTTTGAATTTCACAAAACTTCAAAAGTTGAATGGAAGTATTTCAATTGATGAGAATAGTCAGCTCACCACTGTCAGCTTCACCTTGACAAAACTTTCAGGTTATTTAGATATTAGTGATAATCCA
>JBIITO010000114.1:0-7054 GCA_044340465.1 Crocinitomicaceae bacterium
AAGAATTTGTTTTGTTGGGAAGAAGTCCTTACACAGGAGTTTTAGGTAGATACGCCGCGAAAGATATTCATATTGTGGAAGAGATGTTGTCATTATTCCAACTTAAAGATTTGAAGGATCGAGAACTCACTCAATTAAGTGACGGCGAACGACAACTTACTTCATTTGCGCGTGCATTTGCACAAGAAACACCGGTGATTCTGATGGATGAACCCACAGCTTTTCTCGATTATGGAAATAAACGTGATCTTTTGAAAACACTGAAAAAAGCATCAGAAAGTTCAGGAAAATGCGTAATTATCTCTACGCACGACCTCGATCTCTGTATAGAGGAATGTATTGACATTATAGGAATAAATCTTGAAAAATGCCTAACTGTTTTGCAGAAGAGTATTGACAAGCAAGCACTGCTCAATGATTTTTTTTCAATCTAATATTATTCGTTTAATAACGCTAGCTTTTCTTCTAAAACACCGCACTCTTGAGATATCTGATCGATCAGCTTAGGCATTGAATCAACTAACTGGATGATTTGTTGACGCAATAACTCCTGATCATCGTTTTTTTCCGCATCTCTAACAAGATCATGTAGATCCATCAAGCCAATCATTTTGAAATTTGGTTTCAACTTGTGCATTTTCGATCGAATACCACGATAATCTTGTAATCCTAGTAGTTGACCAATAGCTATTATTTCTGCATCCAATTCTTTTTTGAACTCCCTAAGAGTGGAGAGCATAAGAATCTCTTTTCCATTTGTGTAAGTAGCAAGTAATTCCATGTTGATCTTTCCGTCAGAATGTAAGGGCGGATTTTTTAAAAGCAAACTGACCATCTTATCTATTAAATCCTCAGGCATAAACGGTTTTGACATATAGTCTGATGCCCCATTGCTCATACACTTTTCGATCTCAGATTTGACCACATTTGCCGACAAGGCAAGAATCGGAATATCCGAGATGCCTTCAGTGGACCGAATTCGTCTCATCGCTTCGAAACCATCCATAATCGGCATTTGCATATCCATTAAAATTATATCAAATGAACTTGACTTCAATTTCTCTAAAGCCACCAACCC
Source organism: Crocinitomicaceae bacterium (assembly GCA_044340465.1). Lineage (GTDB taxonomy): Bacteria > Bacteroidota > Bacteroidia > Flavobacteriales_D > Crocinitomicaceae > M0103. The sequence goes on from JBIITO010000114.1 coordinate 1,079, forward strand.
GTTTTCTGCGATAGTCACAAGACTACCTAAATCCTCTAATAGATCTTTGGTTACCAATTGATTGACGAAATTATCTTCAACCACCAGAATTTGCTTGTCTCTCAGAATAGAATGGTCCGCTGATATGTGCAAAAGATTTTCAGACGTATTGGAATTACACTTGTTAAAACATAGGTGCACATAAAATTTTGTTCCTTTTCCCTCTTCAGATTCTACACAAATAGCGCCATTCTGCAGATCCACAAGCTTTTTTACGATTGTGAGTCCCAGACCCGTTCCACCGAACTGGCGAGTCGTTGAACTTTCTGCTTGCATAAACGCCTCAAAGATTTTATCCTGTACTTCCCTTTTCATGCCAACACCCGTATCGCTAACAATTATTTCAACATGAATACAATGATTATTATCACAATCTTTGCGCAAATTCACTGTTAAACTTATCTCTCCCTCTAACGTAAATTTCAGAGAATTACCTATCAAATTATAGAGAATCTGGTTCAAACTAACTGGGTCGCCCACAAGGATTTCAGGCAGCTCACTATCTATCTTATAGCTTAATTTCAGCCCTTTCATACTAGCCTTAATCTCCATCACATCGATTAGAGAGCGAATCAATTCATTAAAATTGAATTCCACTTTATTGAGTTCTAATTTCCCTGATTCGATCTTTGACAGATCAAGAACATCATTAATGATCCCCATTAACTGATCCGATGAGGCGCTTACAGCCCTTAAATACGTATGCTGTTTCTCATTTAGAGGAGTCTTTTCCAATAGTTTAATAATACCTACAATCCCATTTAAAGGCGTCCGAATCTCATGACTCATATTGGCCAAAAACTGTGACTTCAATTCAGCCGTATTTTCCGCTATATTCCTGGCCTTAATAAGCTCTTCCTTATACTGTATCTCCTTTGTAATATCTCTTGCAACAACCTGCAGACCCATTACCTTTCCATTTCTTTGTAGCAAGTGTATATTCTGTCCTAACCACATTTCCGAGCCATTTTTCAATACAATTGGCACCTCCATATAGCCATCTGTTACCTCCTTCTTAATCATACGTTGAAAGAAAGTGATGGCTTTGCGCCTAAAATCGTACCGAATAATGCCAGTATATTTTGTGTTGTAGAGGTATTCCTTACTGTAACCGGTACTTTTAATAGCAGACGGATTTAAGTAGGTAAAAACACCCGAAAGATCTATTCGATAGATTATATCACTAACATTGTTTACCACTTGCTGAAAAAACTGTTCTGTTTCCTCAAGATGACGTCTTGAAACCACATTTTCAAACTTCAGCTCTTGTAACTTTTGAAATCGCTCATAAGTGAAATCTATTTCGGTTTTAAGATCCCACTCAGTTAATGGTTTTTGAATAATACCAAAAAAACCTATCTTTTTAACTTCGTTCAATGTAATATCCTCGAGCGAAGAAGTCAATAATATAATCGGAGTAGTTAGTTTAGAACTTAATTTCCTGATTAGCTGCAGACCCTTATGTTTGCCCTGCAGATGCACGTTCATGAGTATAAGATCTGGATTGAGTGAAATGATTTGCCGATAGCCTACCAAACCATTTTCTGTATTTGAGATAATCTCATGACCAATTTGTTTGATTAATCTTTTGAGAATAGCCAACTGATCAGGTTCATCCTCTATAATTAATAAGCGTAAATTCTTATACATATTCTGAAATCATACTTTATCATTTGTAACTTTTTCCATTTCATTCAATTCTTCAATAAATTTTTCTGAATAAAAAGGTTTGTGAAAATAGCTTTTTGCACCGATCCTGGATGCAAAATAACGCAGATCATCCTCTTCAATGGACGACATCACATACACAGGACAGCTAAATTGTCTATAAAAGTCTATCAGTTCGCCAGACGAAACTCCAAATAACATAAGATCTGTTAGAATAACTTCTGGTTCCATTTTATGATGAGACGATCCAAATGGGTGAATAGAATCGAAAAGATAGACCTCATGATTTGCATAACGCAGATGCTCCATTAATAATGAAGAAAACACAGGGTCATTTTCAATAATAAATATCTTCATAAAACCATATCAGTTAATACCCAAACAAGAATACGAACTCTAGCAATGAACTAAAACCACATTTCAGCGAGTAGAACATTTTTTTAAACTAAAGAGCAAGAGATTCTTAGACGCTTCACTTACATTTGCGACTTAATAAGGTAGTTAACAAAATCGGATTATCATTTAAACCACAAATTATGAATTGCATTATCATTGATGACGACGTTGTAACTCGTCAATTATTATCGGATTTTTCCGACCAATACCCTGAATTAGAAGTGTTAGGATCTTTTGGTTCAGTACAGGAGGCCATTCCATTGCTAAACAGCCAGGAGGTAGATTTGATTTTTTTAGATGTAGAACTTCCTGAAATGTCCGGAATTGATTTCCTTGAGGCATTCAAACCACAAGCTAAAGTCGTTTTAATATCCGGGGACGATAAGTACGCCGTAGACGGTTTTGATCTGGATGTGAATGATTATTTACTAAAGCCCATTTCACTGACTCGATTTTCGAAATGCATACAGCGTCTACAGCTAACAAAACGATCTGAACCGAAGAACGATTTTCTATTCATAAAAGACAAAGGTGTTTACCAAAAAATTGTAATCCCGGAAATACAATATATTCAGTCGTCAAGCGAATATGTTACCATTCACACCAAGCAAAAACGTATCATGCTATATTCTTCCATGGATGGAATTCTTTCAAAACTTCCTTCAAATTTTAAAAGAGTCCATCGCTCATATATCGTGAATATCGATGCTATTGAAAAGGTCAATGGGAATTCACTTGAAGTAAATAAACAGTTTATTAGCGTGAGTAAGACCTATCATGAGAGCATCATGAGTGAATTGGGTATCAAGATGAAAATGACCCATGAAATCTACTAGACTTATCAGTTTGGTCTCACCCCTTATTTTATTGATTTAGTCTTTTAAGAAAGTATAATTACCTTGTCCTGACGGGATATAATAAAAACCATGTTCAAGCCGTTGAACGTCGAGTGGTCCCATTTTATTTTCCTTTATCAAACACTTCCCTTGTGCGTCCAAGATCATAAATTCTGTAGGAACGTCAAAGGGAAGTGTAAATGTTTTAGATGCCGGATTGGGATATACAAACTGTGTTTGAGAATTGGGATCACTCAAACCTGCTGACGCACAGGTATTTTTAGATAGAGATCGGATGGCTGCGCAGCACTCAACTGACCTAAAAATGCAATTAACGAAACTGAATTTCCACGTTAATAATAATCCAACCAAAAATCCAAAGAAGCAAAAATAATTGTTTGCTGTTTTACCCTCGAAATTCCGATATTCGGAGAGGAAATTGACTCCCCAAAATCACAATTAAAGTTGGTATTCGCAAAATAACAATAGCGCCACCAATTATACTTACAAATGTTTTACATTTTGAATCCAACCCATCATAGATTGGAATTTGATGATCTGTAGGCAGAGTAACCCAATCAGAGCTACCTGAATAGATTAAATCGGGGACAGATACGTTTGGATCGGTAGCAATAGCAGATGGATCTGTTTCTGCCGGCGCCAAACCAATAATTGTTTTAATTTTCGTATTGTTCTGAGCAGCGAAGCTAAATTTATGCCTAGTCCCGAACTTTTTGACTTAATCCATTGCTTGACATTTACCTAATCCAGATAATATGTAACAAATTCTCTTTAAGCCAAAAACCTACAACTTACCCATCTGCACGATCCAAAGACCTGTATTGTATCGCTTCAGCAATATGAACCGTTTCGATACACTCAGCCCCGGCCAAATCGGCTATTGTTCGGGACACCTTCAAAATACGATCGTATGCACGAGCACTCAATTTCATTCGTTCCATTGCGTTCTTAAGCAATTGTGCACCTTCGGTTGTTAAACCACAATACTCCTTTAGTTCCCTAGAAGCCATAAGGGCATTCGAAAAAACCCCAGAACGCCCTTCAAAGCGCTTATTCTGAACCTGTCTAGCTTCATTTACCCTTTTCTGGATCTGCGCACTCGATTCACCTTGTGATTTAGAGGACAATTCATCATATGAAATTGGTGTCACCTGCACATGAAGGTCAATCCTGTCTAAAAGTGGTCCTGAAATTCGATTGAGATAACGTTGTACAACACTTGGTCCACACGAGCATTCTTTATCGAGGTGATTATGATAGCCGCACGGACACGGATTCATGGCGGCTACAAGCATGAAGTTAGCAGGATAATCAACGGAAAAGCGAGCTCTGGAAATAGAAACCACCCTGTCCTCTAAAGGTTGTCTCATCACTTCCAATACAGTGCGCTTGTATTCAGGAAGCTCATCAAGGAACAATACACCATTGTGTGCGAGGGAAATCTCACCGGGCTGAGGATAACTACCGCCTCCGATCAATCCGGCATCTGAAATAGTGTGATGTGGTTTTCGGAACGGACGATGGCGTATCAATCCCTTCATATGCCTAACTTTTCCTGCTACACTATGGATCTTTGTTGTTTCCAATGATTCCTCCATAGACATCGAAGGTAAAATTCCCGGTAATCGCTTGGCTAACATCGATTTTCCGGCTCCTGGAGGTCCGATCAATATGATATTATGACCTCCTGCAGCCGCTATCTCAAAAGCACGCTTAATTGCCAACTGTCCCTTCACATCGATAAAATCAGCATCATCAACCCTGTCCAATAACGATTCCTCCTTTCTGTAGATGGTCGGCTTCGCAGAACCTTTTTCTCCATTCAAAAAAGCAACAGCCTCACGGATATCTTTCACTCCTATAACATCTAATCCATCCACCACCGATGCTTCGGAAGCATTTTCACAAGGCAGGATAACTCCCTTGAACCCTTTTCTCTTTGCCTCAATGGCCATGGGCAGCACTCCTCTCATTGGAGCCATCGCACCATCAAGTGATAATTCACCAACAAGTACATAGGAAGTTAGTAGATCGCTATTCACTTGCTCACTCGAGGCCAAAATACCTATAGCTATCGCTAGATCAAAATGAGATCCTTCTTTTCGCATATCGGCTGGAGCAAGATTGATGGTCAATTCTTTTCCTGGAAATTTAAGTCCCGTATTGGAAAATGCAGCCCGGATTCGCTGATGACTTTCTTTAACGGCATTATCCGGTAGTCCAACCATATAAAAGTTGATTCCGATCCCGAGATTCACTTCAATGGTGATGATGTTTGATTCAATGCCAATAACGGCACTACTGTAGGTTTTAACTAACATATTGGTAGGTTTTTTAGGTTTGTTACCTTAAGTTAGTCAGAATTTTCAAAACCCAAACCATTGAAATTAAAAAAGGTCGACTATTGCCGACCTTTTCCGTGATTGGATCACTAATTATCTTTTGTGCATTGGCTCATCAGAAACAGTTAGTTTCTTTCTTCCTTTACGGCGACGTGCAGCTAATACGCGACGACCGTTTTTCGTTGCCATACGACTTCTGAAGCCATGCTTGTTTCTTCTTTTTCTTACGGACGGTTGAAATGTTCTTTTCATGACCTGTATGCTTTAATTGCGTTTTTTCTCAAAAATTCGGATTGCAAAGATAGGTTTATTTCAAACATATCAAACTCTTTCAAATAAAAAACTTAAAAAAATCACATTTACCATCCCTTCCACCTATTTTTGTATCCTTCTCTGAAGATCAAATTATGCTCAGACCGAAAAAAGAACGCAAAGAAAAGGTAAAACTTTCCAAAGAAGGTATACAAAAAGCTAAAGGTATCTTTTCCTTTATGCGTCCTTATCGACTCACGTTTCTGATCGGTTGGATCTTTTTGATCCTTTCTACTTCCGTGGGATTGATATTCCCTTTTATGATGGGGCAATTACTCGGAGCAGGATCAAGGGGTGATGTATCCTCTTTGAGTGATTCAGTGAAGTTGATCAATCTTAAAAATATTGATGACGTAGCGATT
>JBIITO010000115.1:0-6950 GCA_044340465.1 Crocinitomicaceae bacterium
CCATTCACAATCATACTATCTTTTACTCCAAGTATCATTTCTTCAGGCCCGCAAATATAAACGGCGTCTATATTTTCACCTTCTAGAAATGTTTTATACAAATGATCCGCTTTAGCACGATCAATTCGTCCTTTCTGGATGTCGTAACCTAAACGCTCACGGGATAGGATATGAATAACTCGCAGTCGGTCCATGTAAGCATTTTTTAGTGCCTCGAGCCGTTCCCTAAAGATGATAGTATTGAAGTTTTTGTTACCATAAAATAAAGTGACGGTAGACGCCGGTTCTTCCTTCAAAACTGTTTTAGCAATCGAGAGGATAGGTGTAATACCGCTTCCTGCTGCGAAAAGCACATAATTCTTTGAATTTCCTATTTCAGTTTGAAGTCTGAAATTTCCCGCAGGAGTCATGACTTCCAACCTATCGCCCACGTTTAATTGTTCAAATGCAAAAGTCGAGAATAAACCATTTGGAATCTTTTTAATAGCCACATGCCATTCTTTTTCGAAAGGCGACGAACATAGCGAGTAGGATCTGCGAACATCTTCACCTTTTATGCTAGTCTTTAATGTAAGGTATTGACCGGATAAATAAGAAAAATCCGGCTTCAGTTCTTCAGGGACATCAAACGCTATAGATACAGTGTCCTCCGTTTCTCGCCTAACTTCACGAATAGTCAACGAATGGAACTTTGGGGTCATTTGATCGGGGTTTGCCGCAAAAATAGGTATAAGTTCCCTAAGAAAAAACTGACATCTGTCAACCTCAGATCGCTGAAACAAGGATTCCAATAAAATCATAGAAGGTTCGTTTAAATAGGTTGATTAGTAATTATTTTGGCGGTAGATTTGAATCACAGTTCAATGAAGATTTCAAGGATCACAGGCGGATTTTATATTGCTTGAAATCGCAGCTTAATTCCTTAAATTTGTACGAATACCTCAATTTTTTGTATGAACGAAGTTAGTCTTAACGAACGCGAGAAGAGATTTCAAGAGAAGATTGATAAAGAAATCAAGATTGAACCTCACGACTGGATGCCAGAGGAATACAGACAAACGCTGATTCGGCAAATATCGCAGCATGCGCATTCCGAAATTGTTGGGATGTTACCTGAAGCTAACTGGATTACCCGTGCTCCAAATTTGAGGAGAAAGGCTATTCTGTTGGCAAAAGTTCAGGATGAGGCCGGACATGGTTTATACCTTTACAGTGCCACGGAAACACTGGGCGCAGATAGAGAGGACACCATCGATGATCTTCACGCAGGAAAGGCGAAATATTCTTCGATTTTCAATTACCCTACACTGACCTGGGCCGACATCGGTGCAATTGGTTGGCTCGTGGATGGAGCTGCAATTATGAATCAGGTTCCCTTATGTCGGTGCTCTTATGGCCCTTACGCCAGAGCAATGGTGCGTATTTGTAAAGAGGAATCTTTTCATCAGCGTCAGGGTTTTGAGATAATGACACGACTAGCCAATGGTACATCACAGCAAAAGAATATGGCTCAAGATGCGCTGAACCGTTTCTGGTGGCCTGCATTAATGATGTTTGGTCCCAACGACGAGGATTCTAAGCACACACAGCAATCCATGAAATGGAAGATTAAACGGCATTCAAATGATGAGTTGCGCCAACAATTTATTGATGTAACCGTTCCTCAGGCAGAAATGATTGGATTGACTATACCCGATAAGGAGCTGAAATTCGATCCTGCTACAGGTCATTACAAGTACGGTGTTATCAATTGGGATGAATTCCGGGAAGTTCTCAATGGAAATGGTCCTTGCAATAAGGAACGAATCGATGCCCGAAAAAAAGCAAAAGAGGATGGAGAGTGGGTACGCGAAGCCGCCAATGCATTTGCTGAAAAATATAAGAGAAGAAAAAGTGCTTAAATTGTTCAAAAATGGCTAAAAATGACTGGCCTCTGTGGGAGGTTTTTATAAGAAGTAAAGCTGGATTGAATCATAAGCATGTTGGGAGCTTGAGGGCTGCTGATGCCGTCATGGCCGTGGAAAATGCTCGTGATGTCTATACACGAAGATCAGAAGGAATAAGTATTTGGGTAGTAGAATCAAAGAATATTCATGCGTCAGACCCAACAGATGCAGATGCGCTTTTTGAACCCGCTCATTCCAAAGTTTATCGCCACCCTACGTTTTACGATGTGCATGATGGTATTTCACATATGTAAGTTATATGAGTGCACTTTTTGATTTTGTCTTGAAACTGGGTGATGATAGTTTGATCCTTGGACATCGTTTGTCTGAATGGTGCGGTCACGGCCCGATCTTGGAAGAGGATATTGCGCTGACAAATATTGCATTAGACCTTGTTGGACAAGCAACTACCTTATTGAATTATGCCGGTGAGTTAGAAGGGAAGGGTAGAGACGCAGATGCATTGGCCTTTCTGCGTTTTGATCGCGAATACCTCAATCTGTTATTGGTAGAGCAGCCTAATGGTGATTTTGGTATGACTATGATGCGTCAGTTTCTTTTTGATGCTTACCGTTTGCCTTTGTTTGAACGATTACAAAACAGTTCGAATGACACATTGGCTGCAATCGCTGAAAAATCTCTGAAAGAAACCAAATATCATTTGAAACACTCCTCTGAATGGGTGATTCGCTTAGGTGATGGAACAGAAGAGTCGCATCGGAGAATTCAGGGGGCCTTGAATACGCTCTGGCGCTATACTGATGAACTGTTTCAAGAAGACGATTTCGAGAGAGAACTTGCTGCGAATGGCACTATTCCTCCAATTTCAGCGATCAGAGATGAGTGGAAAGCGAACGTAGATCGAATTTTAGCGGAAGCAACATTAACCATCCCGTCGAATAACTGGAAATATTCGGGTGGACGTAAGGGAATGCATTCAGAGCATTTAGGTTATATTTTAGCGGAGTTGCAATATATGCAACGTGTTTACCCGAATATGCAATGGTAACGAAAGATCAAGTTTGGCAATGGTTAGAAGAGGTTTCTGACCCGGAAATTCCGGTACTTACCATTCTTGATCTCGGCATCGTTCGTGAAGTTGAGTTCGTTGGAATAACATGTCAACTAAAGATTACACCGACCTATAGTGGTTGTCCGGCAATGAAAACAATTGAAGAGGACATCATTGCTAAACTAAAGGAAAAAGGAGTACAAAGTGTGAACGTAGATTTGGTGTTGTCTCCCGCATGGACCACCGATTGGATCTCAAAGAATGGAAGGAATAAATTATTGGAGTACGGAATTGCTCCACCCACCGATGAGGTCGATAAATCAGTACTCTTTGCAGAACCGCCAAAAGTAGGGTGTCCGAGATGTGCTTCTCAAAATACCCGAATGATCTCGCTTTTTGGTAGTACTGCGTGCAAAGCACAATACCAGTGTAACGAATGTCTGGAGCCGTTCGACTATTTCAAGTGCTTGAAATAATTGTTCATACACATCCCAATCGTAAAACTATTGTTCCTGGCGATTTCTGTGGAGCGGTCTTCGAACTATGGAATCACGAATCTGAGCTGTAGGTTGTTGGATGATGCGTAAGATTCAGAGGGAATTCTTATGAACTTAACTCAGTAATACCAAGGAAACTTCAAATGATCTACTATTATCTGGAGGCTTTAGAATCCTGTGATTACGGATATAAATCTACAATACATCAATAAGGTGAATGTCAAATACCAGTACTGAATTTGGTGGTATCCCACTTGTACCTTGTTTGCCGTAAGCCAATGCGGAGGGTAAAAATAGTTTTCCAATGCCTCCCTCTTTAAATTTTGGTATCCCTTCCGTCCAACCGCTAATCACTTGTTGTAGGTTAAATGTCACTCCCGTAGTTGTGCTTTGGTCGAAAATAGTACCATTTGTAAAATAACCTTTATATGCTACTTTAACGGTTGAATTACTGTTGCAGTCAACTCCTGTTCCCTGGGATTCAATGAAGTAATAAAGTCCGGATGTGGTTTTTGATGCAGTGATTCCTTTTTCGCTCAGATAGGTCTGGATGATTTTATCATCCTCCTCAACTTGTTTCTCAGCTTTTTTCTTGCTGCAACTCGAAAATGCGAGCAGCATTGATAAAAGAGGTGTAAGTATGCGATTCATAAATGTATTATTCATAGGATATTTCAAAAAGCAAGGATTGCATTATACGTACAACCCTTGGTATCTATTTGAATTATTTATCATTCTTGTCCCAGAAATGGATAGCGATAATCTGTTGGTGGAACAAATGTTTCTTTAATTGTACGGGGTGAAATCCATCTCATCAAGTTCATAGGTGCCCCTGCCTTATCATTTGTCCCTGATCCTCTCGCACCTCCGAAAGGTTGTTGACCAACCACGGCACCGGTAGGTTTGTCATTTATGTAGAAGTTACCTGCAGCATGTTGTAAACGCTTTGTTGCCAAATTGATTGCATAGCGGTCTCGTGCCATGATCGATCCTGTAAGAGCATATTCAGAAGTGTTATCCAACAGTTCAAGGGTCTCCTCGAAAAGAGCATCTTCATATACGTAAATCGTTAATACAGGACCAAAGATTTCCTCACACATGGTACGGAATTTCGGATTGGTCGTTACGACTGTTGTTGGTTCGATAAAATATCCTTTAGAGCCGTTATAATTACCACCGGTAATGATTTCCGCATCAGGCTGCTGTTTGCAATAGTCCACATATTCGGAGATCTTTTCAAATGCTTTGGCATCGATCACGGCATTGATAAAGTTACTTGTATCATTAGGAGAGCCAATTTTGAAAGAGTTCACTTGTTCAACAAAAATGAGCTTTACTTCCGGCCATAAACTCTTGGGAACATAGGCTCGCGATGCAGCTGAACATTTTTGCCCTTGGAATTCAAAGGCACCTCTTGAAAGTGCAGTGGCTACCTCTGCAGCATCAGCACTTTGATGAACCATTACAAAATCTTTTCCGCCTGTTTCTCCAACGATACGTGGATATGAACGATACAATTCGAGGTTGTTGGCAATGTCTTTCCAAAGTTTTCTGAATACACCGGTTGATCCAGTAAAATGGATGCCAGCAAAATCTTTGTGCTTGAAAATGACCTCGCCTGCGATTTGTCCACTCACTGTTACCATATTGATAACACCGTCCGGAAGCCCCGCTGCTTTAAATAATTCCATGATCACCTGAGCAGAATAGATCTGCGATTCAGCAGGTTTCCATACGAGGACATTACCCATCATTGCTGGAGCAGCCGAAAGATTGGCAGCTATAGCAGTGAAATTGAATGGCGTAAGCGCAAATACAAACCCTTCGAGCGGTCGGTATTCCAATCGGTTCCATATACCGGGGAGAGATTCAGGTTGTTCCCTGTATATCTGCGTCATATATTGCACATTGAATCGAAAAAAGTCGATCATCTCACAAGCTGCATCAATTTCTGATTGAAAAACATTCTTTGACTGTGCCAACATCGTTGCTGCATTCATTTTATCTCTGAAAGGTCCCGCCAACAGATCTGCCGCTTTCAGGAATATGGCCGCTCTGTCTTCCCATGGAAGAGCTGCCCATGCGGTTTTAGCCTCTAATGCGGCATCGATCGCTTGCTGAACATGTTGAGCCGTCCCAACGTTGTAATAGCCAAGTACTTTTTGATGTTCATGTGGAGAAGTCAGTGCCTTTTTATTTTCTGTCTGCACGGCTTTATCCCCGATATACATAGGGACTTCGATCGGCGATTGATCGTACATTTCCTGATATTTGTTGAGCAGGGATGTTCTTTCTGAAGAGCCGGGAGCATATGATTTTACGGTTTCATTCTTTGGTGCCGGGACAGTGAAAATAGCATTAGACATACAGATTTTTTTTTGCAAAAGTAGCATTTGTTCCCTTATTCTTGCAACGGTCAAAATCTTGTTAGATGAATTCATGAAGTCTGGCTCAAAACACTTCATATAGTTGTTTACCTGACACTATTAATTTTAGGCACTGGTTTGTTGTCAGGATTATGTAGAACGTTCAGTTAAAAACGGAAACAGTTTAATTAAGGAATGACCTGGAAAGTCTGGAATAAGACGCACTTCCAACCTCAAGATGAGGTGTAGAATAAAAGAATGTAAATACCATTGCTGTAGCTTAAAAATCATTATACACTTAGATGGCACGTTTCAGATATGTGGAGCTTCTTAAGTTATTGTAAGATGCAGCATCATGGTTTCTTAGTGCAAAAGATGGATAATTCATGGCGGAGACACTTAATAAACGGTGTATTCGTATCAACTTAGTAATCGTTTATTATGTAAGGAAAACTGCTGTGAGCGCTAATTGAGCTTGAAAGGATAGATCAAATGAAAGACAGGAATATAAACCTGAAATAATTTTCTGGACTGTAAGTTCTTGAAAGTATAGAACCCTTTCATGAAACCGATTTCAGAAAAAAGTTCGCAACCGCTGGTATAGCTGTACTTTTCATCAGGACGAATGACCGGTTGTTCCCCGATTACACCCTCCCCACTTACGAAATGAGGTTCATTCAGGGAGTCGAAAATATACCAGTCACGATGCAACAATTGAACATTGAAATTATTGAAGTTCTGCATTTCAATGTGGTAATTGAAAAAGTATTGATTTTCTCCAATATTCGAGAGATCATTTCGAAATCTGGTTGTTACCGTGATCTGGACTCCTTCGGTGGTTGCTGTATTCATAGCAGATCAAATGTGACGCAAATTAGGTATTAAAACTAAAGTTTACAAGAAATAAAGTGTAAAATAAGTTTACTCACCTGCGCAGTATTTGCAATTCTGCAATTGGTTGACTGTATTGTTGTTTAAGTTTTGCAAAATAGCATGTATTACGACTAAGTGCTCAACTCGCGGAGAAAGTCTATTTTACTTGGGATAATGTAGATCTGAAAAAAGTATAAATTTGTGAGTAAAAATCTGGCTACTATGCAATTACACGGATCAAGAACTACTGTTATGC
>JBIITO010000116.1:0-6896 GCA_044340465.1 Crocinitomicaceae bacterium
GGTGGTGATAGACAACATTCTACCTTCCATCTCTTCATGCGGTGCAGCAGGCAACCAAGCTGTAAATGTAGACGCTGGTCAATGTAACTATACAAAAACAGGAATCGGTTGGAATGCAATTGGAACTGACAACTGTGGATCAGTGAATATGAATTATTTACTTACCGGAGCGACACAAGGGTCGGGAACATCTTTAGCCGGCGTGTCATTTAATCTGGGATTAACTACCGTCATGTGGACTGTCTCAGATAACAATGGTAATAACTCTACCTGCTCATATACGGTACAAGTAAATGACATCCAAGCACCTCTTCTCAGTAATTGTGTTGGATCAGAACCATTGCAAATGACTACAGATCCAGGCATGTGTAATTTCACGCAACCAAATGCTTCGCTTGACCCAATTGCCACAGATAATTGCACCACTCTGTCAGGAGCATGTACCTTGTCAGGGGCAACATCAGGTACCTACGGAACCCTTTCTGGGGTAAGTTTCAACATCGGAACAACTAATGTCCAATGGACCTTCACAGATCAAAGTGGTAACTCAGCGATGTGTCATTACACTATCATGGTATCTGATAACGAACCTCCGGTAATCGCAAATTGTCCTTCTGACATTCAGATAAATGCAGCTACCGGACTGTGCGGAAGACTAATTACCTGGGCAGTGCCGACAGCAAGAGACAATTGTCAGGTAACTATGACCTCCACTATTCAGTCCGGGACTTTCTTCCCGATCGGAAGTACAGTTGTCTTGTATACCGCGACAGATGCCTCTGGGAATCAAGCTCACTGTTCCTTTGTGGTAACAGTAACAGATTTGGAAGCGCCTTCAATCATCTGCTCAGGAGATATTTCAAGTTGTGATCCAACTGTCACATACGCTAACCCTAGTGCAACTGATAATTGCGATGTATCAAGTCTACTCATGAAAACTGGTCTGCCAAGTGGAAGCATTTTTCCAATCGGCACTACAATTATCAGCTTTGAGGCAACGGACATAAATGGAAATAAATCTCAATGTTCATTCAATGTGGTTGTACATCCAAAACCTGAAGGCTATATTTCCGGAACAGATGTCTCTTGTCATGGTCACAATAATGGTAGTGCTGATCTTTCCATGACTTCCGGAAGTACACCATTTACGTACAAATGGAGTAATGGCCAAAGTTCGGAAGATCTTACAAATCTTTCTGCCGGTTCCTACTCGGTATCTGTATTAGATGCTTTTGGTTGTAGCACAACAGCTCAAGTGACTATACAGGAACCTGATGCTATATTACTGTATGCCGACGTTGAACATGTGGCATGTCACGATGGGAACACAGGAACGATCGATCTGACTGTATCCGGAGGCGATGATAACTACACCTATTTCTGGAACGATGGGCAGCAAACACAAGATGCCGATTCGCTCTCCGCAGGAAATTACATGGTCATTGTAACCGATGGAAAAGGTTGTGCGGCTTCATTGTCAACTGCTCTTTATCAGTCTGATACATTGTTATTGGAATTGACTGCTATCGCGGCAACATGTAGTGCAGCAAACGGAAGCATTCAGGGAAGCGCGAGCGGTGGCACCCCTCCATACGACTACAGTTGGTCGAACGGACAAAAAGGTATGATACTGAATAATGCACCGGCTGGAACATATACGATCAGTGTAATGGATGCAAAAGGCTGTATTGCTAATTCGATAGAAACCATCGCTTCAGTGTCAGATTTACAATTGTCGACGCTGATAGAAAATGTCTCCTGTTATGGAACGGCAGATGGAACAGCTCGAGTGGTTACTGAAAATGCTCTCGCGCCTTATGATATTCAATGGTCGAATGGTGATAAGGGAATATCAGCCGACTCCCTAAGTGCTGGTACTTACACTGCTTATTTCACGGATGCAAACGGATGTCAGGATACAGTGGAGATCACCATAACACAGCCGGATTCACTTGAAGCACAATTTGTCATTTCAAAAACAACGAATGGATACAACATCACAGAACATGGTAGCTGCAACGGCTGGATCGAAGTGATCACAGACGGAGGAGTTGCCGAGTACAGCTATCTATGGAGTAATGGATCATCTGCTAATTACATCACCGATCTTTGCGAAGGAACGTATTCCATTGTTATCACTGATGCAAACGGATGTGCAACAAGTGGTAGCGTATCCTTGATGGAGCCACTTGTTCTCGAGATGCCGAATGGTTTTTCGCCGAATGACGATGGAGATAACGACGCCTTCGTAGTTCGCGGACTCGACGCCTATCCTGTAAATGAACTGATCATATTTAACAGATGGGGAAATATAGTGTTCCAGGACGAAAATTATCAGAATGATTGGCAGGGAGAAAATAGTCAGTCAGAACCACTTCCTGATGCAACTTACTTCGTGATCCTAAAAGTTACAGTTCCTGCAGACGGAACGATTACACTCACAGGTTATGTAGATCTGCGAAGAAATTGATAAAAAACTAAAAACGAACAAAAATGAAAAGATTCGCATTTCAATTGGCTTTATCCCTGCTCTTCGGAGCAGGGACATTGGCCCAGCAAGACCCTTTGGTCAGTCAATACATGTTCAATGGGCTGTACCTCAACCCAGCCTATGCGGGTTCACACGATTACTGGTCATCCACACTTAGTTATCGTAACCAATGGGTACGCTTTGACGGAGCACCAGAAACGATGATTGCTTCTGTTGATGGGCCGATTCCTGAAAAAAATATGGGTCTGGGATTCATTCTAATGCACGATAAGATAGGTGTAAGCCGTCAAAATAGTGCCATTGCTAATTACGCTTATCAATTAAAACTAAACAAAAATGACAAATTGGCCTTCGGTATCAATGCAGGTGTAAGCCAGTATAGTGCCGATCTAACTAAACTAACCGTATGGGATCAGGATCAGGTATTCCAAGAGGACCTTACAGGAAGGATTATTCCTCGCGCAGGACTTGGAATGTATTATTTCAGCAAGCGTTATTACGCAGGTTTATCAGTACCTACATTACTTGGATACCAGAAAGATTATTCATTTTCCGTAGATCTAAGCAAATCCAGTTTTTTGAGACGCCATTATTTACTTACAGGAGGATACGTTTTTGACTTAAAACGTGATTTCAAACTCAAGCCATCCGTTTTATTGAAATATGTCGTAAACACCCCTTTACAAGCTGATTTCAATGTAAGCATTGTTTACAAAGATATGATATGGATCGGTAGCTCGTTTCGAACAGGCGACGCCTGCGTTTTTCTTTTAGAATACCAACCGAACAAACGCTTTCGGATTGCATATGCCTATGATCAGAGTTTTTCAAAATTGCGAAATTACTCGAATGGCTCACATGAGATCATGCTGGGTATCGACTTCGGAAGAAATCTCGTCAAAGTAAAAACTCCACGTTATTTTTAATATCTGACCAATGAAAGCAACACACCAATGGATCGTCATAATTACGATCCTTATGATTTCATCTGCCTGCACCTCATATCACCGGAGAAAAGGCAGTACTTACTATGATTTTCTAGCTTATTCAAAAGCAATTCCTCATCTCGAAAAAGCCACCGCAAAAGCAGAAAACGACACTCTGCAATTAAAGCTAGCCGATGCCTATTATAAAACAGACAAAATAGATAGTGCAGAATCACTTTATCAGCGCATGTTCAACCAGGGTAACAGGGATCCGCACATGCTCTTTGAAATGGGAAGAGTCATGATGGCCAATGGAAAATATGATCAAGCCGCAGACTATTTCAGACGGTATTTGGAAACGCATCGCAATGACCTTACAGCCAAAATGTTGCTTAGCTCTTGTAATTCCGTTTATATGCGCTATCGCGATACTACTTTGTACAAACTCAAACCTATCCGGGAGGAGCAGTTTCGTAATGCCTTCAGTATGGTAGAGTACCAAAATGGGGCTGTATTTGCAGCCGATAAAGAAGTCTTCAGCGGAAGAAAAACAAGCGCATGGACAGGCAATTCCTACCTTGATCTATACACGATGCAAAAAGACAGTGCCGGCAACTGGCTATCCCCCGAACTTTTACAAGGAGATGTAAATGGCCGCTTGCACGAAGGACCCGCAACATTTACTGCCGATGGCACATCCGTCTATTTTACACGGAGCAATTACTTTAAAAGAAAAATGGTGGTGAATGACGCTCATGAAAATAACCTTAAGATCTTCAAAGCCAATCTCATCGATGGAAAATGGAAGAATCTTGAAGAATTTCCCTACAACAGTGATAATTATTCAGTTGGGCACCCAACTATTTCTGAAGACGGGACCAAACTCTTCTTCGTTTCAGATATGCCTGGAGGATTTGGTGGCGCAGATCTTTACTTATGTGAATGGGATGGTAATTCCTGGGGTAAGCCTATCAATTTGGGAGGTGTTATCAATACACATGGTAGTGAGGTATTTCCTTATTATCACAGCGACGGGGCGCTTTATTTTTCATCTGATGCACACAACACCATGGGTGGACTTGACGTGTTCATCACCTATTATGACGGGAAACGTTGGGCCACACCAGAAAATCTTAACTATCCACTGAACTCGACCAAAGATGACTTCGGATTTACCTTAAGAAAGGATAATAAATCCGGGTTTGTTTCGTCCGCTCGGGCTAGTTCTGACAAACTCTATGTTTTCGATAAGTTTCCTCCAAAATTCAATCTTTACGGCATCTCACATGAAAAAGGATCTGAAAAACGAATAGAGGGTGTGACTGTTGAAATCACGAACAGAACAACAGGCGAAATAAACACCGTTACCAGTGACGTTAATGGCAAATTCAAGTTTCCTTTGAAACCGGAATCCTCCTACCACTTGTTGTGCACAAAAATGGGATGCTTTACAAAAACCGACGAGATCTCAACTATTGGACGAAAGTATTCAGAGGATTTCTACGCTGATTTCGAAGTTGAAGCAATCGTTATTGACAAGCCAATTGTCTTGGAGAACATTTATTACGATTTCGATAAATGGAATATCCGTCCAGATGCCGCGGCGGAACTTGATAAACTTGCAAAACTGCTTCAGGATAATCCCGAACTGGATATAGAGATGGGGTCACATACCGATGTTCGTGGAAATGACCAATACAATCAGGTGCTTTCTGATAAACGCGCGTTGGCTGCGATCAATTATCTCATCGCAAGAGGAATTGACAAAAACCGTCTTACATGTAAAGGTTACGGTGAGAAAGTACTCGTCAACCACTGTAAGAATGGCGTGTATTGTACGGAAGACGAACACCAAAAAAACCGCCGAACCGAGTTCAAAGTCACGCGGATCAGACAAAAACAATAGAACAATAGTCCGGGCGCTTCGACATCGCTCAGCGCCCGGTTATTTTCATTTTGAATTCCTAATCGAAAATTCCGAATATATCAAACTTCGAAGCTTTAGCGTAGAAGTTTAAAATCACGAATTTCCTTCACTGAATTCTGATTGCAGCAAGCCGTGATTTCTTTGTGGTCAATAAAAACTTCGTTTGTCGCAGGGACAATTTGCCTCCTTGTTCGACTTTCGGTAAAAGACCATGAACATTCACAAGATCAAGCACCTGATCCATTTGATCAAACAGGAAGGAACCGGCACCCCCACCGAACTTGCCCAGCGACTTGAGCTATCCGAGCGTATGGTGTACAATTATGTACGCTTACTGAAGGATGAAATGCGCGCGCCTATAGAGTACAATAAGTTTCGAAAAACCTACTATTTCGACGAACCGGGTCGTATATTATGGGAATGGCGACCGGCACCTGTAACCAATTATAGTTTATGACCATTGAACTATGAACATCAAAGTACTCATCTCTCTTACTGAACTCATTGAACAACGCCAAACCGGTTCACCTACTGAGCTTGCGAAAAAACTAGGTATTTCTGAACGAATGGTTTACAAATACATTGACGACCTCAAAGTCGAATTCAACGCTCCCGTCAAATACAGCCGCAGCGAGCGCACCTACTACTACGACGGTGAGGGGCATTTGCATTTGTTTTGGGAGAAGGAAGAATGAAAGGTCAGAGTGAGATTGAGTGCGAAGATAGGAGTTAATCTTACCGGTTCTCGAAATGAAGTGGGCTATTTTCTGAATCTACAGGGAACAAGCACTCGCACACCGAATTGATTTCGGTACACACTGTCAGACCGAGTGATTCGCACTTTGTTCGAATCGTATCGAGGGATGGCAGTGAATTAGTCGTTAAAAATATTCCTCCAACTAAGCACCTTTCCTGCTGTTCTGTTTTGATTAAACGCACCCGTATGCACCAGTGATTTACTCTCAATTAAGTGTGGAATGAACTTTTCAAAATAGCTTAACCCTTTAAACATGTCAGGCATAATGGTTTCACTCGCTTTTACTTCGACTAAATTTAATTTTTCCGATTCCTGCCAAATAAAATCTACTTCATGTCCTACCGCATCTCGCCAAAACCAAAAATCAAGCATCCTATTTTGGTGGTAGTTCTGTTTTACGAATTCGTTAATAACGAAATTTTCAAATAAACTACCCTTAAAAAGACTGATCTTCAAACTTGAAGCATCCTTAATTTTGAGCAGAAAACACAACAGACCTGTATCGTAAAAATACAACTTCGAACTCTTTGTAATGCGCTTGTTAAAATTCGAATGATAGGGTTGTAATTGATAGATGATATAACTCGTTTCTAAAACCGAGATCCATGATTTTGCAGTGGGTTGTGAAATACCACAGTCGTTGGCAAGGGAATTCAAATTAAGCAATTGACCTGTGCGCGCTGCACAAAGTGCTATGAAATTCCTAAATTGTTTTAGATCTTTCACTTGAATCAGTTCCGACAAATCGCGTTCTACATAGGTTTGCATATAGTTAGAGTAAAAAGCCTTTGACGG